>JAIDVA010000342.1 GCA_029059925.1 Eubacterium sp.
CATTATCGTTGTACCTACGGGCGAACGATGTTCGCCCCTACGTTGGTGCAGATTACGTGATTTCGTAGGGTGCGATGCCCACACCACACCGCCACATACCAACGGAACGATGTTATTCCCCTGTCAGGGGAAATGTCACGTAGTGACAAAAGGGTTCACATCGTTCCCTACGATTGTTTGACCTACACTTGCTAATATAAATAATAATTTATCACAATAACGAATAACCATAACCATTGGCAATGGCGTCGACTCTTTCACCGGCTTTGCAATGCGGACAATCATGAGGCGCATATGCCTCATATCCCGGCACATCATCCTTGGTAAAGATAGTATTAACCTCAACACCATCTACACTGCCTACTGCTGAGAAAATAGATGTTACTCCTGCAACCTTTCCGCCGTAGTAGCTCACACTTTCCATTGCTCTTGCAACGGTCTTACCGCTTGTAATACAGGAAATAAGAATAACAACATTCTTACCCTGAATCAGTTTTTTCAGATTATCACGGAAAATAATATTACCGGAAGCATCATACTCAGGACCTAAAACATAAACATTATTATCAGGATTCGGATTGAGCATATTAGGACGTGACAGCTCATGTGCCAGATAAGCACCGAGAGCCTGTGTTTCATAAAGACACAAAACCGTATCTACATTAATACTCCGCTCAGCATAATACTGTGCCATAAGCATAGCCGCATCAACAGACACATTATGATTATGCTTAACATCAGATGTACCGATATAATAATTCAGATGTGATGATGCTGAAATGAAATGACCGGGCATTGCGTGAATAAACACCCTTTCATTTCTGTGTGAGGTTATTGTGTAGACCGGTTTATCCATAATATTGTATGCTCCTTTTATATTTCTTTATATTATTAATTTTACCCTATCATCAATAATTTTTCAACAGAGACACACATACAAAATATTAATATTTATTTGTGAAAAATAGACAAACGATTAAAAAAAACAAGAAGCTGTTGAGAAACAGAACTGAATTTTGTATTTTGCGAACTTTGCTGTACATTGAAAAACGCACAAAAGCCTTGAAATCTCTAAAGATTTCAAGGCTTTTAATTGTTGCAGACAAGCATAATATAAAAAATATGATTACATTTATTTTGTGGAATATTGCAATCTTTTACTTTTTGTGCGTGGTTCAGTCCGCTTTATCGACAGTCTTAGGAGATGCCCGGCATCTCCTTTGGTCTTTTATTATTGAAAATCAAAAACATTTACCCAAGAATCGAGCAAATCCTTTTCCTCTGCAATATTCTTGATACTCTGCGAGCAGGCTACAATAGGCATCCACTGCCAAACAAGCTGCTTTGGAATATCAGCCTTTTTGCAGAAAAGTGCAAGATATTTTTCTGCAAGGTCTTTTTTATCCTGCAGACAGAAAACGAGATAGGTTCTTGCTGCATCTGCAGATGCATTGCCCTGTGTTGCATGTGCCCAGTCAATTACATAGTATTCACCGTCAGGAGTAACTACAATATTTGACGGGCAGAAATCACCGTGAAGCACTTTTGTATGCTTCTTCATACCTTCAAGGCGGTTGTGAAGATCAAAACGAATCGTTGCTTCATATGAAGATGCACTGATTTTTGCGTGCATTTTATCTTTAATTTTATTAAGGTGAGGCGCTTTTTTAGAGTGAATCTCAAGCTGAAGGTCAACAAACTTTTCAAGATATTCGTCTTCCCTTTCAGGACTTTCAGTCATAAGCTGTGACAGTGTCTTGCCCTCAATATATTCTCTGGTAATTGCCCAACCGCTTTCTGTTTTTGATACATTCAAAAGCTTAGGAATTTTAAGCCCAGTCTCCTCAACTCTGGCATTGTTCAGTGCCTCATTGAGTACCTCTGCCTTAGTAAAGCTATCGTCAAATTCCTTTACAAGCTTATCGCCATCGCGATAAATTTTCTTATGTTCTCTTTCTTTAATAGTTGCCATAAAGACACCCCCTATTTATTTTAGCATAGTATATGCCGCTGTGCAACACATACTATGCTATGAGTTATTATTTACCGTAATATGCTCTGAGGTACATATCCTTGATTTCACTCATAAGAGGAAGTCTCGGGTTAGCGCCTGTGCACTGATCATCAAATGCCTGCTCAACCATCTCATCAAGAGTATCAAGGAAGTATTTTTCATCCACGCCATAATCCTTGATGCACTTTTTGATACCGCAGTATTCCTTAAGTTCATCAATCTTCCTGATAAGACCCTTGAGCTTAGCCTTATCATCCTTACCCTTTACACCAAGCGCATCAGCAACCTGAGCATAGCGTGCAAGTGTCTTTGGATAATCATACTGGCTGAAGGTACCCATCTTTGCAGGAACTTCTGCTGCGTTGAATTCAAGCACATAGTCAATCATAAGTGCATTCGCTACACCATGAGGAAGATGATGGAAAGCACCAAGCTTATGAGCCATTGAGTGACAAACACCAAGGAAGGCATTTGCAAAAGCCATACCTGCCATTGTTGCAGCATTTGCCATTTTCTCTCTTGCAACAGGATCGTTAGGTCCATTGTCATATGCTATTGGGAGATAC
>JAIDVA010000343.1 GCA_029059925.1 Eubacterium sp.
TAGTGGGCTCGGAGCTTTGTATAAGAGACAGCCTTATAATACTTCTGTGCATTCTGTGCAGGGGTCAGCATTACATCAGCAGGAATACGAACAGGCTTGTTTTCATCATAATAGTTTTCTAAATCATAAAAGGGTGCCCCCTTTTCAAGTCTGTACTGATTTGCATTTATGAGGTCGCCGAACAGCCTGTAGGTTTCTTTATCCCTACACGCATCAAGCTCCTGTGCTCTGTTAAGTGCTTTTCTGACTGCTCGCTCTTGAAGGGTAGTAACCTTTTTGAAAAGGTCTGCACTGCGTGCCTTGATTCGCATTAAGCGTACACGCTCATAATAAAAGAAATCAAGCAGCTGTGAAAAGGTATCATAATGCTTGATAACCGCCAAGGAATCATACTGCTTAATATCCATAAAAGCAAAATCCTTTGGAGTATCGACAATAACTGCAGTAGGTGTTGGATGCAGTGCCTGCTCCTTAAAAGCGTCAAGCGACAAGCCGTTCTCAATCTCACGGCATACAATAGGTGAAACACCTTTGATTATATCCATAGCTGCTTTATATATTCCCTTACTGCTGCCGTTAATCTGTGCTTTGATATCCTCAAGCTCGGCATCAAATATGTTCAGCTTATCCTGCTTCGGCGGTGCGGCATAGGTCACACCCGGCAAAACCTCACGTACCTGTGACTTATTTTCGTCAATACGCTTTACAGAGTCGATGATTTTATCATCCTTATCAACAAAGATAATATTTGAATATCTGCCCATTATCTCAATAATAAGCGAATAGCTTGTTTTGTCGCCAAGCTCATCCGTACCTGAAAAGTTAATTCTGAGTATTCTTTCCAGATCCTCCTGAACAATTGAGGTTATCCACGCACCTGTCAGTCTTTTTCTTAAAAGCAGGCAGAACATCGGTGGTTTAGGCGGATTCTCAGGCGGGAATTCCGTAAAATGAATACGTGCCGAATCAGCGTTGCAGGAGAGTAAAAGCCTTTTGCTACCCTCTCTTGAACGCAGAGTGATAACAAGTTCATCTCTTGATGGCTGATGAATTTTATCAACACGGCTGTCAACAGCAAAGTCTGATATTTCGTTTTTTAAATGGTATAAAAATATTCCGTCAAGTGCCATAGTTAAATTTCCATAATCGGGTTTTCAACAGGTGCAATGATAAACTGCACATCTGTAAAAATCTGTTCAAGCTGTTCCTTTAATTTGAGGAACGGTAAATTTTCTGTTTCAAAATGACCTGCTGATATTGAGGCAAGCCCTGCCTCTTTCAAATCAAGCATTTCATGATATTTTAAATCGCCCGTCAAAAAGCAGTCTGCTTTGCCTAAAGCATCCCACATAAATTCCGAGCATGCACCGCCGCCGATGCACACACGTTTAATCAGCTTATCGGTATCGGTATATCTGAGTCCGTGAGCATCGAGTATTTCGCCTGCATACTGTGCAAAATCATCAATACTCATCGCCTGCTTCAAATCACCGACAACAAGGCTGTCATCGGATATCTTTTCTGTATTTTCAAGCTCAAGCAGTGCAGCAAGATTATCATTTATACCGCCGTCTGCCTTATCAAATGATGTATGTGCAGATATAACAGCGATATCGTTATGAATCAATTCATATACAGCTGAGCCTTTTTCTATTCTCTTAACACCCTTAAAAATAACAGGATGATGTGTTAAAAGCAAATCAGCATCTATACTCTTTGCAAATTCTGCCGCCTGCTTTGTGCCGTCAAGAGATAAAACAACAGTCTTAACCTCCTTGCGGAATTCACCAAGAATAAAGCCCGAATTATCCCAATCCTCCTGCTTATCAAACGGAGCGATTGAGTTTATGTAATCATATATATTTTTTACTGTTGTCATAGTTTTTCCTCCACAGCAGTAATTATGTCGGAATAATCCTCACCCGATTTTGACTTATTTTTAAGATAGCTTAATAGGTGCACAAAATAACCCTTCTGCGAAAAGTCAGTTATATTACCGAGGTAATAATCAGCTCTGCTTCTTGGTATGATTTTGCCTGTATACTCGGCATCAAAAACAGAATAATAATGATGCCCGTCCTGCACAATCAAATCGTTTTTGATTTCAAAACCATTATCATAAAGAAATTTTCGTGCAAGCTCAGGGTGAGTCATTGGATTCAAAATTATATGCTTTTGGCTGATATAATCACACTTTGACAGTATATCGCCGATAAGCTCACCGCCCATACCTGCAATTATAACCGTATCAAAATCATCACAGCAAAGCCCTTCAAGTCCGTTTGAAAGGCAGGTATTTATTTTATGCTGCAAATCCTCCTGTTCAACAAGTGCCTTACAGGAGGATAACGGACCTTCATTAATATCTGATGCAACTGCGTGATTGATTATGC
>JAIDVA010000344.1 GCA_029059925.1 Eubacterium sp.
ATTATTAAGAGCATACCTTCAAAAACTTCCGGGTAACAACAACCTTTGTTGATCCCGATGATTAATCAAACTTTGAAACTGCAATTCAGGATAATACAAAAGCAATTTTCTTTGAAACACTCGGCAATCCGAATTCAAATCTTGTTGATATTGAAAGGCTTGCTGAAATTGCACACAATCATAATATTCCTCTTGTTGTTGACTCAACCTTTGCCACACCTTATCTTTTAAGACCTATTGAATATGGTGCGGATATTGTTGTTCATTCAGCAACAAAATTCATTGGTGGTCACGGCACAACTCTTGGCGGTGTGATTGTTGACAGCGGTAACTTTGATTGGAAAGCAAGTGGAAAATTCCCGCAGATTGCTGATGCAAACCCAAGCTATCATGGTGTCAGTTTTGTGGATGCAGCCGGTCCAGCAGCATTTGTAACCTATATTCGTGCAATCCTTCTGCGTGATACAGGTGCTGCTATTTCACCGTTCAATGCATTTATTCTTCTGCAGGGACTTGAAACACTTTCACTTCGCGTTGAACGTCATGTTGAAAATGCAAAAAAGGTAATTGATTACCTTATCAGTAATCCTAAGGTTGAAAAGGTTAATCATCCGAGTGTGGATGACAGATATAAGCAATTGTATAATCAGTATTTCCCGAATGGTGCGGGCTCGATATTTACCTTTGAAATCAAGGGTGGCGAAAAAGAGGCTAAGCAGTTTATTGACAGCTTAAAGATTTTCTCAATTCTTGCAAATGTTGCAGATGTTAAGTCGCTTGTTATCCATCCTGCTACTACTACACACAGCCAGCTTAACGAAGCTGAGCTTGAAGAACAGAATATTAAACCAAATACGATAAGACTTTCAATCGGCACAGAGCATATTGATGATATTATTCACGATTTGCAGCAGGCTTTTGATTCTATTGATTAATTAAGGAGACAATTTTATTATGGCTATTTACAAATCAGCACTTGACCTTGTCGGCAATACACCTCTTGTTGAGGTTAACAACTTTTCAAAACAAAACAATCTGCAGGCAAAAGTACTTGTCAAGCTTGAATATTTTAATCCTGCCGGCTCCGTTAAGGACAGAATTGCAAAAGCAATCATTGAGGATGCTGAGGCAAGAGGAGTACTTAAGAAGGACTCAGTTATCATAGAGCCTACAAGCGGTAATACAGGTATCGGTCTAGCAGCTGTTGCAGCATCAAAGGGCTATAGAATTATAATTACCATGCCCGAAACAATGAGCGTTGAGCGTCGTAATCTGATGAAAGCATATGGTGCAGAGCTTGTACTTACTGACGGTGCAAAGGGAATGAAAGGAGCTATTGCCAAAGCAGATGAGCTTGCAGCTGAGATTCCGAATTCATTTATCGCCGGTCAGTTTGTAAATCCTGTCAATCCCGCTACACATAAGGAGACAACAGGACCTGAAATCTGGACAGATACAGATGGCAAGGTTGACATTTTTGTCGCAGGTGTCGGCACAGGCGGTACAATTTCAGGTGTAGGTGAATATCTGAAAGAGCAAAACCCGAATGTTAAAATTATAGCTGTTGAGCCTGCGAGCTCACCTGTACTTTCAAGGGGTGAGGCAGGTGCACATAAAATTCAGGGCATCGGTGCAGGCTTTGTTCCTGAAATCTTGAATACATCTGTTTATGATGAAATCATCACTGTTGAAAATGATGATGCCTTTACTGTCGGCAAGGCTTTTGCAAAAGCTGAGGGTGTGCTGGTCGGCATTTCAAGCGGTGCTGCCTTGTGGGCAGCTAAGGAGCTTGCTTTAAGACCTGAGAATAAAGGCAAAACCATTGTTGCGCTTTTGCCTGACACAGGTGACAGATATCTTTCAACCCCTCTCTTTGCTGATTAAGAGACGAAAAATAAGCATAACAAAAGGAGTTAATTCTGATGAATTAACTCCTTTTCATATTGTTATTATCTATGCTGTATAAAACAAAGCTTTACTTTGTGGTTTTGAAAATCTGTAAACACTCATTTCGATTCCAAGTGCAAGATAAATACAAATTGAGGATGAACCGCCTGCTGAGAAAAGCGGAAGCGTGATACCGATACAAGGCAGAAGAGAAAGCTCCATACCTACATTAACAAATATCTGTGCAAACAGCATAACAGCTATTCCGCTGCACATAAGATAGCCTACATTATCTCTTGCCTTAAGTCCGGTAAAGAGCACTCTTAAGACAAGAATGAGAAGAAGTGCCATTACTGCGAGAGCACCAATATATCCGAACTCTTCACCTGCTACTGACAAAATCATGTCATTATCGTTTACAGGTACGGCACCGCTCTGTGTCATACTGCCGTTGAGATAGCCTTGTCCGAACCATCCACCTGAACCCATTGCAATTTTGCCATTGGTTTGCTGATAAAGTGTGTCGGCATATTGCTCAGGATAGAATAAAGCAGTTATTCTTTCTCTTTGCAGACCGTTTATTATATCCAGCTTCCACGCAGCGGCAAAGCCAACAACCAGTGCACAGATTCCTGCAGCAAAATATCCAATATGTACTCTTGCAAAGAAAAGCATACCAATAAACATAACAAGGAAAATAAGAGCTGAGCCTGCGTCACCTGTTGCAACAACCAGACCAATCGGTATCATACCGTGGATAACAAGCAGAACTATTGTTTTTAATCTGTTTATATGATCCTTTACCATATCAAGATGATATGAAAATGAAATAATAAAGCCAACCTTTAAAAGCTCTGAGGTCTGAAAGGTGAAAGCACCGAAATTCAGCCACGATCGTGCATCCTGTCTTGCGTCGTTTGCAGCGGTACCGAACAGCAGTGTAATTATCATAAGTGCTATGCACCCGACGGCAACAAGCGGCCATAGCTTTGAGATTATTTCATAGTCGATATTGCACAGTATAAGTGCAATTATTATTCCGCCTGCAACGGACACAAGCATTGATTTTAAACCGCCTGATATAATCTGTCCTTCACGCAGATTGGCATATGTAGCACTGTATACAAGCGCCAGTCCGTAAAGTGAGGCAAGCATTGCTGTAATCAGTGTAACAAAATCAAGTCCGCCGAAAAAGCCGATTCTTTTTCGTTCCATAAGTTATTATCGTCTCCATTTGAATTCATATGTCTTATTATATTAAAATATATATATCTTTTCAAGTCAAGAACAAAATTATGTCTGCTTTGTAAAATTTCTCTTTTATTTATTGTCGTTAATAGATTAAGATTAGCGGTTTTTCTTATTATTTGACCTTAATACAGTATTGTAATATTTTGCTTTTTATGATACAATAACCTAAAATAAACTTAAGGGGCATTTGCTATGTTGACGGATATTGAAATTGCACAGCAGGCTAAGATGAAAAAAATTACCGAAATTGCTCAGTCAATCGGTATTACCGAGGATGAGCTTGAGCCTTATGGTCATTATAAGGCAAAAATTTCGGATGATGTTTTAGATAGATTAAGCGAAAAAGAGGATGGCAAGCTTGTTTTAGTTACAGCTGTTAACCCTACACCGGCAGGAGAGGGTAAAACAACAGTTTCAATCGGTCTTGGTCAGGGTATGGCTAAAATCGGAAAGAATGCCATTATCGCACTTCGTGAGCCTTCTCTCGGTCCGGTGTTCGGTATCAAGGGCGGTGCTGCCGGCGGCGGCTATTCACAGGTAGTGCCTATGGAGGATATCAACCTTCACTTTACAGGTGATATGCACGCAATCACAAGTGCCAACAATCTTATGTGTGCTATTCTTGATAATCATATCCAGCAGGGTAATGTTCTCGGAATTGATCAGCGCCGTGTTCTTGTTAAGCGTTGTCTTGATATGAACGACCGTGCTTTGAGAAATATTGTATGCTCTCTCGGCGGCAAGCTCAATGGTATTCCGCGTGAGGATCATTTTATTATTACAGTTGCATCTGAGGTTATGGCAATTCTCTGTCTTGCTGCAGATTTGTTTGATTTAAAGAAAAGACTGGGTAACATTCTCGTTGCCTACACATATGACGGCAAGCCTGTTTATTGCCGTGATATCAAGGCAGATGGTGCAATGACTGTTCTGCTTAAGGATGCCATTAAACCGAATCTTGTTCAAACTCTTGAAAATACACCGGTTATTATGCACGGCGGTCCGTTTGCAAATATTGCCCACGGCTGCAATTCAATACGCGCTACAAAAACTGCACTCAAGCTTGGTGATTACTGTATTACCGAGGCAGGCTTTGGTTCTGATTTGGGTGCTGAAAAATTCCTTGATATCAAATGTCGTTTTGCAGGAATAAAGCCTTCGTGTATTGTTCTTGTCTCAACAGTTCGTTCAATGAAATATAACGGCGGCGTTGAGAAGAGTGAGCTTGCCAAGGAAAATATGGATGCTCTTGAAAAGGGTAGTGTTAATCTTGGTGCACATATCGATAATCTCAAAAAATTCGGTGTGCCTGTTGTTGTAGCTATCAATCATTTCTATGCTGATACAGATAAAGAAATTGAATTTGTAAAGCATTTCTGCGAGAGCAAGGGTGCTGAATTCTCAGTTACCAGGTGCTTTGCTGAGGGCGGCGAGGGTTCAAAGGAGCTTGCGCAAAAGGTTGTTGATGCGTGTGATAAAGAAAATGATTTTCACCAGCTTTATGACCTTGATATGCCGCTTTATGATAAGATTGAAACTATTGCCCGGGAAATATACGGTGCTGATGGTGTTGATTATACGAAAGAGGCTAAAAAGAGCATTGATGAGTTTATTGCCCTTGGAGCAGATAAAATCCCTGTTTGTATGGCAAAAACACAGTACAGCCTTTCTGACAATCCATCTGCACTCGGCAGACCGAAAAATTTCAGAATTACAGTATCATCTGCAAGCCTTTCAAACGGTGCAGGCTTTATTGTTTGCCAGACAGGTTCAATTATGACTATGCCGGGACTCTCAAAGCAGCCTGCGGCTTATAGTATTGATATTGATGAAAATGGTAATACAGTAGGACTTTTTTAATGAAAGAATATAAAACAAACAGCTATGAAGAAACAGTGGCTCTTGGTGTTCAGCTTGCATCAAAGCTGCCGAAAGGCTCTGTAATTGCTTATTTAGGCGGTCTTGGTATGGGTAAGACCGCTTTTACAACAGGTCTTGCAAAAGGTCTTTTAATTGATTGTGATGTGTCATCTCCTACGTTTGCAATCTGCAATACATATATAGGCGAATTAAATACGCTGTATCATTTTGATATGTATCGTGTCGATGGTTGGGATGATTTGTATTCAACAGGTTTTTTTGATTTTCTTGAGACGGATGCTTATATTGCAGTTGAATGGAGCGAGAATGTTTACGGTGCTTTGCCGGAAGATACCTGTATTGTTGAAATAGCTAAAACAGATGATAATTCAAGAACTTTTAAAATCTATAAAAAATCAGAGGTTGAAGAATGATTTTATCAGTTGATTCATCGGCGGTTACAGCATCTGTTGCACTGGCTGATGGTGATAAGATAATAAAAAGTGAATTTATTAATGCAGGACTGACCCACAGCGAAACTCTTTTGCCAATGATAAAAAGAGTTATGAACGGTTATGACTTCAGCCGGCTTGATGCTATTGCGATAACGGCAGGTCCCGGTTCGTTTACCGGTGTCAGAATCGGTGTTGCAACTGTCAAGGGTTTAGCATTTGATGCTGATATTCCTTGTATCAGTGTATCAACGCTTGAGGCGATTGCATATAACTTTACAGATAAAGATACAATTGTTTGTGCTGTGATGGATGCACGCAGAATGCAGTTTTATAATGCTCTTTTCAAAGTTAAAGGCGGTAAGGTCATAAGACTTTGCGATGACAGAGCAATTTCAATTGATGATTTGAGAGAAGAGCTTAAAGAATATGATCATGTCATTATTGCAGGTGATGGTGCGGAGCTTTGTCATAATAATATAGGTATTGATAATGTTACTCTTGCTGATGAAAAGATCAGATATCAGAATGGTGTTGGTGTCTCAAAATCAGCTTTGAATAAAGAAAAAATTTCAGCCGCAGCACTTATGCCTGTTTATCTCAGAATGAGTCAGGCAGAGCGTGAGCTGAAGCTGAAAAAAGGTTAAAAGTGATAAAGGAGAATATAAAATGATTGCTATAGGAAGTGACCATGCAGGATTTCCGCTGAAGGAGGAAATCAAAAAGTATCTGGATGAAGCGAAGATTGAGTACATAGATGTCGGCTGTTATACACCTGAGCGTTTTGATTATGCAATATCTGCACAGAAGGCTTGTGATAAGGTTGCAGCAGGGGAATGTGACAAAGCGATTCTTTGCTGTGGCACAGGTGTCGGTATCTCAATGGCGGCTAACAAGGTTAAGGGCATTCGTGCCTGCTGCTGCTCAGATTACTTCAGTGCCAAGTATACAAGGGCACATAATGATGCAAATGTACTTTGTATGGGTGATAGGGTAATCGGTGCCGGACTTGCATGTGAGCTTGTCGAAGTGTTCCTTAATACAGAGTTTGAGGGCGGCAGACATGCAACTCGTGTTGACCAGATTATGGCAATTGAAAATGGCGAAAAGCTTTATTAATAATTAAAGTTTACTATTGAAAAAAACGAAAGGCACCGATTTTCGGTGCCTTTTATAGTATATATTAA
>JAIDVA010000345.1 GCA_029059925.1 Eubacterium sp.
TTTTTGTGTGTGGCTCTTATTTTTTTTTAACTTTCAGAACCGGGTGCACAAGGTTTGTAATATATCACATTTTAAGGAGACTATTTTATTATGACAAGTGAACTCAGTGCTTCTGATGTTGCCCTTCTTTCAGGTAACAACGGAAGAAACGACGACGGTTTTGGCGGTGATTGGGGCGCATGGATAATCCTGTTTCTCATCTTCGGTATGTTCGGTTGGGGTGGTTTCGGAGGCTGGGGCGGAGGCCTCGGCGGAAACGGAGCTAACGGAGCAGCATTCCAAGGCTATGCAACACGAGCAGATATCAATGAGGGATTTGCACTCAACGGAATCGAGAACGGTATCAGAGGAATTCAGCAGGGACTTTGCGACAGCACCTATGCTCTGAACAACTCGATTCAGTCAGGTTTTAACTCCACTCAGATGGGTATGATGCAGGGTTTCAACGGTGTTGAACGCGGTTTCTGTAACATCAGCTCACAACTCTCTGATTGCTGCTGCGCAACTCAGCGTGCAATCGACGGTGTAAACTACAACATGGCGAAGAACACATGTGATCTTCAGAATACCATGTGCAGCAACACACGCGATATAATCGACAATCAGAACTCAAATGCAAGAGCAATCCTTGACTTCATGACACAGGATAAGATAGCAACGCTTCAGGCTGAGAATCAGTCTTTGAAGTTAGCAGCATCTCAGGCAAATCAGAATGCAGTACTTTCTGCGGCTATGGATGCAAACACAGCTGAAATAATCAGACGTGTAAATCCTACGCCTGTTCCGTCTTATGTTGTTCCGAATCCGAACTGCTGCTATGGCAATCCCGTATTTACAAACGGATGTGGCGGCAACATGTTCGGAGGTAACTGTGGCAGTTGCGGCGGATGCTGCGGCTAATCGAAATATTTATGTTTCTTTCCCGTGAAAATTCGGGAATGTCGGCAACAAGCCGTTATTACACACTAAAAGGGCGGCAAACTACCGCCCTTTATAAATTTTAAGGAGATTATATAATATGGCAGAATATACAAGCGTGGCGGCTCAAACAGTCACCGCAAATCAAAATGTTCTTTTTACAGAAACACCCGTTCACGGGAGCAAATGCACACAGCACAGAGAGGGAAGCGGACTTGTGACACTTAGAGGCATTACCAATCAGTGTAAGGCTCGTTACAGAGTAACATTCGGTGCAAATATTGCAGTTCCGACAGGCGGCACAGCGGGCGCTATATCTATCGGAATAGCTCTTAATGGAGAGGCAGTTCCTTCTTCAATTGCTATAGTTACTCCTGCGGCAGTTGCAGAGTACTTCAACGTAGCATCTTTTATTTATGTTGATGTGCCTGTTGGATGCTGCACTCAGCTTTCCGTAAAGAACACCTCAACTCAGGATATAAGCGTACAGAATGCTAATCTTATAGTTGAGCGTGTAGCATAAGGAGGGCAGTATGAGAGATATTAAAAGACTTTGCGAGAAAATAGAAACAGAACTTAACAACATAGCTGAAAAAGGACTTACTACAGGGAATATTGATACTGCTTATAAGCTCATAGACATGTACAAGGACATTAAGAATACTGAATATTGGGAAACCAAGAGTGAGTATTATGACGCTGTTCTTGATGAAATGCAAGGCGGCGAATACAGCAGCAAAAGAGACAGCATGGGACGCTATTCAAGAGATGGAGAACGTACAGACAGACATTATGACATGGATTCATCATACAGAGGCAGAAGGCGCGGAGAGCACTATGTGAGAGGTCATTACAGCCGTAGCGGAGCACCTGACGGATACAGTGGAAATCATTATGAGAAATACATTGATAGCAAGCATGCTTATCGCTCCGCAGGCTCTCCCGAATGCAAAGAGCGTCTTATGAATACTCTTGAGGATTATATGGACGATTTTGCTCGTCAGATGGAAGAGATGCTGAGAGACAGCGATTGTGCCGAAGAGCGTACAACTATTAAAAGATACCTTGATAAAATAAAGAATCTTGCATAGCAATCTTAAACGGGGAGTTTGATACTCTCCGTTTTTTAGTATAAATGTGTGTACAGATTATCTTTTATAATATGTTACAATGTACTTGACAAAATCAAAAACACTGTGAGGAACAATGAAAACGGACAAAATAAGGGTGCTGTGTCCTGCTTGCGGCGGTAAAACGCGTGTAATGGTAACAAGCGAAACAGAAATCAAAGATTTTCCGTTATTCTGTCCTAAATGCAAAGCGGAAATTACCGTTGATATAAAAGACGGAAAATTCACAAGAAAATAATA
>JAIDVA010000346.1 GCA_029059925.1 Eubacterium sp.
ATATAGATGTTTGCTATTGACTTTGCAGGTCAAATAATATAAAATATTCTCTAATATTTATTAAGTGATGTAAGGAGTGGTTTTATAATGAAACTAAATGGTTCTCAGATTGTTCTTGAAGTTCTTAAGGAACAGGGTGTTGATACCGTCTTTGGTTACCCCGGCGGAACAATTTTAAATATATTTGACGAGCTCTATAAGTATGGCGATACCTTTAACCATATTCTTACAGCTCATGAGCAGGGCGCATCACACGCTGCTGATGGTTATGCAAGAGCAACAGGCAAGGTCGGCGTTTGCTTTGCAACCTCAGGTCCGGGCTCAACAAATCTTGTAACAGGTATTGCTACTGCATATATGGATTCTATTCCTGTTGTTGCAATTACATGTAACTATGCAACCTCAGGTCTTGGCCGTGATTCATTCCAGGAGGTTGATATCACAGGTATCACAATGCCTATTACAAAGCATAATTTTATGGTTAAGGATATTGAGGAGCTTGCTCCTACTCTTCGCCGTGCATTTGAAATTGCACAGAGCGGACGTAAGGGTCCTGTACTTGTTGATATTCCAAAGGATATTACAGCGAATATGTGTGAGTATGAACCTCAGCCGAAGGTTGAAATTGCACCTTTCAAGCTCCCTAAGCAGAAATGTGTTGACAGAGCTGTTGAGCTTATTTCTAATGCAAAAAAACCGCTTATCTATGTAGGCGGCGGTGCAATTCTCTCCGATGTAGGCGAGGATCTGATTACTTTTGCTGAAAAGATTGATGCACCTGTTGTATCATCTCTTATGGGTCTCGGTGCATTTCCTAACGGTCATCCGCTGCATCTCGGTCTTATCGGTATGCATGGTCATTTTGAGTGCAACAAGGCAGCTCATGACTGTGATGTTCTTATTGTTGCAGGTGCTCGTTTTTCTGACCGTGTTGCAGGCAACAGAGCGAAATTTGCCCCTAATGCGGAAATTTTACATATTGATATTGATGCTGCTGAAATGGATAAGAATATTGTATCAAACTATCATCTCAGGGGTGATTTGTGTGAGGTTCTTCCGATTCTCACAAGAGCAGTTGAGCAGC
>JAIDVA010000347.1 GCA_029059925.1 Eubacterium sp.
AAAAACTCCTGTTATAGCAACATCAGTTACAGATTTCGGTGTTGCTCTCGGTATTGATATGGCGCCTACAGATCCGCCCGGTATCAATGTTACAGGTACAAATGACCTTGCTCCTCTTGCAGATCAGGCACAGCAGATTCTTGATTTGTTCCCTGATACAAAGAAGGTTGGCTGCATCTATTGCTCAGCAGAGGCAAATTCACAGTTCCAGGTTGACGGTGTTAAAGAGGCTCTTGAGGCTAAAGGCGTTGAGTGTAATTTCTATTCATTCGCAGACTCAAATGATATTCAGGCAGTAGTTAATAAGGCAGCTGCAGAGTCAGATGCTATCTATATTCCTACTGATAATACAGCAGCCTCAAACGGTGCTATTATTTCAGCAGCATGCAAGGATGCAAATGTTCCGATTATCGCAGGTGAAGAGGGTATCTTTAAAAACACAAACGCTGTAGCAACACTTTCACTTTCTTTCTATGAGATTGGTGCAAAGGCAGGCGAAATGGCTTTTGATATTCTTGTTAACGGCACAGATCCTGCAACAATGAATGTTTGGCAGACAAGCAATCTCACATATTTCTATAATGAAGAGGTTGCAAACGAATTCGGTATCACAGTTCCTGAAAACTATACCGCATATAATTTTGACGAAGCTGAATAAGATAGATACATAACATATTTCTATAAATCAGTTGACTATTTGTACGATTTAATTTATAATCTAATCAGTTCAATATAAGGGCAATAAGTTTTAGCTTATTGCTCTTGTTTTTAGAAAAGAGGTTATTACAATGGGAACATTGGAGGCATTTTTCAATGCTGTCCCCGGTGCGATAGGACAGGGTCTTATCTGGGGAATAATGGCAATCGGTGTTTACATTACATTCAGAGTGCTTGATTTTGCCGATCTTACAGTTGACGGAACTCTTGCTACAGGCGGTGCTGCTCTGGTTATGTCAATGTTAGCAGGCTGTAATGTTTATGTTGCACTCATTATCGCATTTCTTGCGGGTTGTATTGCCGGTCTTGTAACAGGTATACTGAATACTGCTTTTGGTATTCCGCCCATACTTGCCGGTATTTTAACTCAGCTTGCACTGTATTCAATTAATCTCAGAATTCTGGGAAAATCAAATCAGGCTCTTTCTGTTCATAAATATGACTTGATTGCAAGCATGACAACTCTTACAAAAGCTCTCATAGTTGTTGGTGTTATCGCTGCTGCAATCATTGCGATTCTGTATTGGTTTTTTGATACAGAAATCGGTCATTCCATTAGAGCTACAGGCTCAAACCATAATATGGCAAGAGCAAACGGTATCAATATTGACGGTGCAAAAATTGTTGCACTTGTTCTTTCAAACGGACTTGTTGCACTTGCAGGCGGACTTCTTTCACAGTATCAGGGCTTTGCCGATGTAAATATGGGCAGAGGTGCTATTGTAGTTGGTCTTGCTGCGGTAATTATCGGCGAGGTAATTTTTGGCAAGATTTTCAAAAACTTTGCACTCAGACTGCTTGGTGTAGTTTTCGGCGGAGTAATCTATTATATTGTAATGCAGTTTGTAATCAGTCTTGGTCTCAATACGGATGACTTAAAGCTGCTCACTGCTGCAATCGTTGCGATATTCCTCGGTATTCCTTATCTCAAAAATCAGTATGCGCAAAAGCATGTTAAGGTAAAGGAGGTTAAAGCGTAATGTTAGAAATTAAAAATGTACACAAAACCTTTAACCCCAATACAATCAATGAAAAAAAAGCACTTAAGGGTGTTGATCTTGTGCTTAATGAAGGCGATTTTGTAACTGTTATCGGCGGTAACGGTGCCGGTAAATCAACAATACTTAATATGATTGCAGGTGTTTATCCGGTTGACTGCGGCACAATTATGATTGATGGCGTTGATGTTACCAAGCTTCCTGAATATAAAAGGGCAAAGTATATCGGCAGAGTATTCCAGGACCCTATGAATGGTACAGCAGCTGATATGCAGATTGATGAAAACCTTGCACTTGCAGCAAGACGAGGAAAAAGAAGAGGTCTTAAGTTTGGTGTAAGCCGTAAGGAAAGAGCAGAATTTGCAGAAATTCTTGAAAGTCTTGATCTTGGTCTTGAGACAAGACTTACATCTAAGGTGGGACTTCTTTCAGGCGGTCAGCGACAGGCAGTAACTCTTCTTATGGCAACACTTAAAAAGCCAAAGCTTTTATTGCTTGATGAGCATACTGCGGCACTTGATCCTAAAACAGCGAAAAAGGTTCTTGAGCTTACAGAAAAAATCGTTGCAAGGGATAACCTTACAACAATTATGATTACACATAATATGAAGGATGCCATTGCAATCGGTAACCGTCTTATTATGATGAATGATGGTAAAATTATCTATGATGTTTCAGGTGAAGAAAAGAAGAGTCTGACAACAGCAGATTTGCTTGCTAAGTTCAAGGTTACATCAGGTGAAGAGCTTGATAATGACCGTATTCTCCTTTCAACCGAAGCAGAGGAATAAATAAAAACTTTAAGGAGCTATCTTTCAAGATAGCTCCTTTTTTAATAAGTTAAATTATGGTTTATATTAATAATGTTGGCGGGCGCACACTGTGCGCCCCTACGAAAGTAAAGATAATGCTGCCTGTGCCGCTGTGTGCGCGAGTACGCGCGGCACAACATTAAAGAGGGGGTTATTAGGGGGAATTGGCGTATGCCTTCCCCCTGATTCGTTTTCTTGGTACCGTTCTTTTGCGACACAAAAGAATGGTACATAAAATTAAATATAAAATATTTACCGAATTAAAAACGGATTATTAGGGTGTGTAACATCCTAATATAAACAATAATTTATATTATTTAAAGCGATATCCTCTTCCCCAGACTGTTTTGATATAATCTGAATCAGGCTGAACCTCTTTCAGCTTATCTCGCAGACGGTTTATATGAACCGTTAATGTGGAGGTGTCGCCGAGTGAATCATAACCCCATACCCTTTCAAACAATTCGTTTTTACTGAATACAGTATCGGGCTCTTCAGCCATAATATAAAGAACTTCAAATTCCTTTTTTGTCAGATTTATTTCTCTGCCATCAAGCTTTACATCGCCGGACTCTCTGTTGAGCCAAAGCTTATCAATTCTCAGCACACTATCGTTATTGTGTTTTAAATTTGTCAGTCTCTGATATCGGCTTATATGTGCTTTTACTCTTGCTACAAGCTCACTTGGTGAAAAGGGTTTAACAATATAGTCGTCTGCACCGAAGCCCAGACCATTGATTTTATCAAGCTCCTCTTTTTTTGCACTGACCAGAAGAATGGGGATATTCTTTTGTGCGCGTATTTGCTTACATACCTGAAATCCGTCAAGCTCAGGGAGCATTATATCAAGCAGTATAAGTGAGAAATCTTCGTTCAATGCTTTTTCCACGCCCGTTTTTCCATCAAGTGCAAATGCTGTTTCAAAGCCGTTTGCTTCAAGATAATCGCGTTCAAGCTGTAAAATATTGTTGTCGTCCTCAATTATTAATATTTTACTCAATTAGTC
>JAIDVA010000348.1 GCA_029059925.1 Eubacterium sp.
CTTACAGCCTCAAGACCTTCAAGCACCTGAATATCCTTTGCAGAATATTCCTCGGTTACTACGGTATCAATATCCTCTTCCTCTAAATTTGTTTTAATTTCTTCACTCATTTAAAAATCTCCTATCAATTTTTTCAATGATGCCATTTTTATTTAAAATTATTGTATATTTTTCTTTTGTTTTTACGATAATCTTTTTAGTAATGTTGATGTGTTTAAAGGGCAGATATAAATTTTATCATTACATACAACAAAGCTTTTCGGCAAATCATAATTTACATATATTACCCGTTTATCCTTTTCGGCTTTTGATAAATAATCACGTGTTGCTTTATTTACAGTTGACGTATCCATATCAAATATGCCTATAATTTTATCAGATTTTATGGCAGTTTCACCGCCGAGATGTAAATACATTAAATCAAATCTCCATTTGCAATATGAAAGGTTTTGCCGTCTTTAAGTCTCAAAACAGTATTTGCATCACAGCAGGTTATGAAAACCTGCCAATCCTTTATGTGATTTAAAATATAATCCTGTCTTGAAATATCAAGCTCACTCATAACATCATCAAGCAGTGCAAGCGGCTCATCCTGTGTCATTTCTTTTAAAAGGCTTGCCTCTGCCAATTTTAACGCAAGCACACAGGAACGCTGCTGACCCTGTGAACCATAGGTTCTTGCACTTTTGCCGTTTATCAGAATATCCATATCATCACGGTGCGGACCTGCAGTAGTTATCCTGTTCATAAAATCATTGCTCCTGTTTTTTTCAAAAGCAAGCATAAGATTTTTTTCAATATCCGATACAGATAAATCTTTATATTCAAAAGCACCGTTTAAAATCAAATCAATTTCTTCTCTGCCATTTGAAAGTCCATTAAAAATTTCCTTTGCATATGGCAAAAGTACCTCAATATATTTATTTCGCTGAAAAATTATTTTTGCACCGCTTGCAGCCAAATTCCTGTCCCAGATATAAAGCATATCTGAAAGTGAATTATTTTTTGCAATATCCTTTAAAAGCATATTTCTCTGTGCAAGTGCACGATTATATTCCTTCAAAACATTGCGATAATTTGATTTAAGCTGACAAAGTGCATTGTCAATAAATTTACGTCTTTCACTTGGTCCGTCCTTAACCATTGAAAGATGAACGGGTGAAAATATAACCGCTTTAAGCTCTTCACCAAGCTGAGCAGCTGACTTTTTCTTTACGCCGTTAAGACTTGCAGTTCTTTTATTTTCAATAAAAATTTCTGCCTTCTGCTCTCTTACTTTATTTTCAAAGTTAATTTTTAATCTTGCAAAGGGCTCTTCAAATTTAATCAGTTCCTTATCCTTTACACCGCGAAAGCTTTTGCTGCCTGTAAAAAGATAGATTGCTTCAATCAGATTTGTTTTTCCCTGTGCATTTTCACCGTAAATGATATTAACATTATCAAAGCTTAAATTTAATTTTTCAATATTTCTGAAATTTTCTATTTCAATTGAATTAATCTTCATTTTTAATATGATAATCTACACTGAACACCGATATTTTATCGCCATTTCTTATTTTCTTACCGCGGGCAGTGCATTTTTCGTCATTCACCTTTACTATACCATCCTGAATAAACTGTTTTGCCTGACCGCCTGTCTCAGCAATACCCTTGAATTTTAAAAATGAATCAAGTCTTATAAAATCGGTTTTAATAATTACATCTTCACTTTGTCTTTTTGCTGCTGTTACTTTAATTTTCATTTTTTAGCCTCATAGGTAATACTAAGAATAAAAAGCTGTCATCTTTAACAGGCATAACCTTTGCAGGGCTTATTGCACTGTTAAGCTCAATTCTTACCTGATCTGTATCTGCCGCATTGAATGCATCGAGTAAAAATTTTGAATTAAAACCAATCTCGACTCTGTCACCGCTTACATTTGCGTGTGTATAGTCAACCACTCTTCCAAGACTTGATACTGTAGAAACTCTCATTTCATCATTATCAAACAGGCATCTGATTGGATTCTTTTTATCATTTTCGATAACAGGCAGTGTTCTTTCAATACATTTAATTGCATCATCAGTATTAATAAGAATTGTTGTTGATGCCGTTTTCGGCACAGCTGCATTGTAATCTAAGAAATCACCTTCAAGCAGACGGCTAATAATACTGTAATTATCAACGTCAAAAACAATGTGTCTTTTTCCTACGCTGATTGATACATTTTTATCTGTCTCACTGCCCATTAATTTTATAAGCTCTCTTATTGTTTTCTTTGGTACTATAAAGCTGATATCCTCACCATCATACTGAACTGTCTCTGTTCTGATAGCGAGTCTGTAGCCGTCAACACCTACGAGTCTTAACTGATTAAGAGAAAGCTCAAACTTTAATCCTGTGTGAACGGGCTTTGATGATTCATTATCAGCAACAGCGAAAAGTGTCTGCGAAACCATACCCTGTAATATTGCTTCATTAAGGAAAAGAGGATAGCCGCCCGATACTGACGGAAGCTCAGGATAATCGTCTGCATCAATACCCATAATATTATATTGTGCAGCACTGCTTATAATTGAAACAGAGGTTCCGCTTATATCAAAGGTAACATTACCGTCAGGCAGTTTTCTTATAATATCACTTATTACCTTTGCATTAATTACAATTGCACCCGGTTCAACTACATTTGCCTGTAATGTAGTATTTATGCCGAATTCAAAATCATAACCTGTTAAGCTTAATGTATCCGAACCGCATTCAATTAATATACCTTCAATTGTAGGAATAGTTACCTTTGTGCTTACTGCTCTCATTACATTCGAGCATGCTTCACTTAATTCTCTTGTATTACAGGTGAATTTCATAAAACGTATCCTCCGTTTATCATAGAATGTTGACTTTTAGTAGTATTAGTATAAGGTGTTGAAATTGTTGAAAACTCCCAAAACTGCTTATTTAAGCCAAAAAATTCAAAAAAGTTTTTAAATTTTAAATGTGTAAAATTTGTTTATGTTGTGGAAAAATATTTTTTTCAACATATTATGTTAAAAAATTTATGCGGAAATTGAAAAAAATGTTAAAAATTATCATTCAACCTTAACGTTATTAATAATGTCATTAATCTGTCTTGCAAGCTTTGAATTTTTCTGCATTTCCTGCTCAATCTGATCAATATTATAAATAACAGTTGAGTGATGTTTTTTGAATTCCTTGCCTATTTCCTCATAGCTCATGTCAGTTACTTTTCTTATTACATAAAAAGTAATTTTTCTTGCATGTGAAATATTTGCCTTTTGTACCTTACTGTAAATATCCTCGACTGATATTCCTGTGGTACGGCTTACTTCTTCAACAATTTTCTGTATAGTTACAGGCAGCGGCTGTGTTTCTTCCATGATATCCTTTATAACACTTTGTGCCAGAGCAATTGTTGGCTTATAATTATTTAAATTGCAAAGAACGTAAAGCTTTTTAGTTACACCCTCAAGCTGACGGATATTTGACTTAACCTTGTCTGCGATATATTCAACAACATGATCTGATATTTCAAAATTAAGCAGCTTTGCCTTGCGCTTTATAATTTCACGCTTTGTCTCAGGCTCCGGCGGCTGAATATCTGCAAGCAGTCCATCCTCAAATCTTGATTTAAGTCGGTCTGTTAAAGACTGAATATCACGCGGCGGACGGTCTGATGTAAGCACAACCTGCTTTCCACCGTAAACGAGTGTATCAAAGGTGTGGAAAAATTCCTCCTCTGTTGAGGTTTTGCCTGATATAAACTGAATATCATCAATAAGAAAAACATCAATATTATTTCTGTATTTGCTGTGAAATTCGTCAATGGTTTTATTCTGCAATGCCTGATAAAATTCATTTGCAAACTGTTCTGCACGAACATACATAATTTTCATATCCGGAAAATTTTTTTCAACCTCGTGGCAGATTGCATTTAATATATGTGTTTTTCCAAGTCCTGAATTACCGTAAATAAATAAAGGGTTATAATCATTAGCAGATAATCTTGATCCGGGATCCGAGGCAACTGCCTTTGCAGCCGCATAAACAAAGCGGTTACTTGGTCCTACGATAAAATTTTCAAATGTAAATTGTTCGTTTTTATAATCCTCTAAATGCTTATCCTGATATGTAGTATCGTTATTATCAAATTTATTAATATTTTCTGTTTCATCACAAATGTATGAAATATTTACCTTAAAGCCGAGTACACTTTCAAATGCGTCTTCAAAATGATTGCCGAATTGTGAAGGCACAATATTAAGATACATTGCACTCGGAAAACGAAGTGTAACTGTAGAATTATTAAATCCGTCAAATTCAACCGGCTTAAACCAGAGTGTATATGCAGTATCACTTACTTTTGTTTTAAGAACATCAAGAACAGCCTGCCATATATCATTAAATGAATTCATATTTTACCTCCCTCAGATTTCAGTATATATTTAAACAAAAATTGTATAATTCTCCACCATAAATTTTATTATATCAGTTTTTAATTATTAAATCAATACATTTAATAAAGATATATATAAATATATAATATAGAGTATAATATATATTATATATAAGACAGTAAATAATTAATACATTGTACACAGATAAACCCTTGTAAAACGCAATTGCGTATTGTATAATATTTTTTCAAGGAGGTGCAGAATGAGAATTTTTAAAAACCGCGGTGATATCTATTTTTCAAAAGTTAATAAAAAGAAATCTGCCGAACAGCGAATTCTTATTACCGCACTGATTGTGATTCTTGTTTTTACAATGTTTTTTGTTACTGCTCTGGCAGTGAAATATAATTTCAGTGCAAAAAAATTTTTTGCTCCTGATGATCTTATACTGACACAAATTACTGATGAACAGGAGGAGCCTTTGCCTCAGGTAAGCGGCAAAAGTAATTATATTCTTCTTGTAAACAGTGATGATAATTTACTTTTTGCTACGCTTATTCAGGTTGATATGGATAATATTTCATACAAAATCAGTAATTTGAAAGCATCTACAATTTGTGACGGAACAAGTCTTTCCGATGTTTTTAAACAATCCGGTGCACAAAATGTTCAAAAGGCGGTTGAAAGTCTGCTTGGCACGGAATTTGATTATTACATTTCAATGGATCATAAAAAATTTGCAGATTTTTTTGATGAGCTCGGTGATTTTTATTATCCTATTTTGTCCGAAATTAAATATAAAAGCAGTGGTGAAGAGGTTAATTATTCCGTTAAGCTGAAATCGGGCGAGCAAAAACTGAATGGTTCACAGGTTGTTAATCTTATTCGTTATTATCTTAATGAGCAGAACAATTCATCAGCGGCAAATGATTTAATTTTAAACAGTCTTTTGCAGCAAAGCAGCAGTAAAAATTTTGCTAAAAGTGAAACCTTGTTCAGACATTTTGTAACAAGTGCAGATACAAATATCACTGTAAGGGATTTTTCACTGGCAGGTGATAAAATACTTGTTCTGACGGATGAAAGAACCGGTATAAACACATACAGCGCCATTGCCGAGTATGATAGCAATTCAATCAGCAATGACAGCTTACAGAAAATAAAAGGCTATTTTATAAAATAAAGAAAGACCGTGTGTTTTTCATGAATTACAGGTTGGTGATTTTATGGATAAAGAAAAAATTATGAATGCGGTAAGAGAAATACTTATTGCAGTTGGAGAAGACCCTGACAGAGTAGGACTTCTTGAAACACCCAAGCGCGTTGCTAATATGTATGAGGAGATTTTTGCAGGTCTTACAGAAGACCCTAAGCAGCACCTTAAGTTTTTTGACGAAATGTCAAATGATGAAATGGTAATTGTAAGGGATATTCCTTTTTCCTCCATGTGTGAGCATCATCTGCTGCCGTTTGTCGGCAAGGCTCATATTGCATACATACCAAGTGATAATAAAATTATCGGGCTTTCAAAGCTTGCAAGAATTGTTGATAATTTTGCAAAAAAACCGCAGGTGCAGGAAAGACTGACACACGATATTGCGGATTTCCTTAATGATAATTTAAGCCCGCGCGGTGTAGCTGTTATTATTGAGGCTGAGCATATGTGTATGTCAATTCGCGGTGCAAAGGCATCAGGTTCAAAAACGCAGACATCTGCACTGCGCGGTATTATGCGCACAGATGCAAGAACACGTGCCGAAGTTCTTGCTCTTCTTGATAAATAAATTTTTAATTTAAAGGAAAAAATTATGCTCTGGAAATGTAAAGATAAATCAATTGAATATGGTGAAAAAGTTCTTATTATGGGAATTGTAAATGTTACACCCGATTCCTTTTCCGACGGCGGTGATCATTTTTCACCTGAGGATGCGGTAAATTGTGCACTTGAGCTTGTAAAAGACGGTGCAGATATGATTGATATCGGTGCACAGTCAACCAGACCCGGGCATATACCTGTGTCGGATATTGAGGAATGGCAGCGTTTAGAGCCTGTTCTCACGGCGTTGAAGGGTAAATTGTCTGTTCCCATATCTGTCGATACATATTATCCGCTTGTTGCTGAAAATGCCCTTAAAATAGGCGTAGATATAATTAATGATGTAAGTGGTGTAATTTCACGGGAAATGGCACAAATCGTCAAAAATGAGGGTGCAGGCTGGATTATAATGCACAATGGACCTGCCACACCTGCTCAGATTAAAGAATTTTTTGAAAAATCAATTGAAGAATGCACTGCACTTGGTATTGAAAAAAGTCAGCTTTGTCTTGATATGGGTATTGGGTTTGGTAAGGATTATGATGAAAATATGACCTTGCTCACAAATGTCTGTGAATATAAAATTGACGGTTATCCTCTTCTGCTCGGCACATCAAGGAAAAGGGTGATTGGTCAGGGCAGTGAACAGGAAAATCCAAAGGAAAGAGTGTATGGCAACATAGCAGCCGATACAGCGGCAATTTTCGGCGGGGTTGATATAATCCGTATTCACGATGTGAAAAATGAAAAACAGGGCATTTTAATGGCTCAGAATATGAAAAAATATGTCAGACTTTAATAGTCTGAAGGGTGATAGAAATGGATAAAATTTTAATCAGAGATTTAAAGCTTTTTGCTTATCATGGAGTGAATCCAGAAGAAAAGCGTGACGGGCAGAATTTTATTTTTGACATTGATTTAAGTGTAAATATGACGAAAGCCTGCTACAGCGATGATGTAAATGATACTGTAAGCTATGCAAAGGTGGTTAAAACGGTAAGACGGGTTGCAACCGAGGCAAAATATGACCTGCTCGAAAAGGTTGCACAGGTAACGGCTGATGCAATACTTGAGGAATATCCCGATGTATTTGCAGTTGATATTACACTCAAAAAGCCCGAAGCTCCTATTAAGGCTGATTTCGGCTGGGTGGGTGTACAGATAAAAAGAGAGAGATAAAAATTATGGAATACATACTCAGTGTCGGCACGAATCTCGGCAACAGAAAAGAAAATATTGAAAAATGCATTGATTCAATCAATCTGATGCCTTATACGGATGTTATTGCACAGTCTGCAATATATGAAACCGAGCCTGTCGGCTATGCAAGGCAGGATAATTTTTATAATATAATTTTAAAGGTCGAATCTATTTTTGAGCCTAACGAAATGCTCGGTGCATGCCTTGGTATTGAGGCAGCCTTCGGCAGACAGCGTACTGTACGCTTTGGTCCGAGAATATTGGATGTTGATGTTATTTTTGCTGAAAATGAAAAAATCGAAAGCAGAAATCTCATGGTTCCTCATCCCCGTTATCACGAACGCCGTTTTATTCTTGAGCCTTTGCTGGATATATTCCCTGACGGTGTAGTTTATGGCACAGATATCAAGCCTTTTATTGAAAATATAGAGGGACAGGAAATTGTAAAATTGGATATTTAAAACAAAAAGCAGAGTTGGTTAATTTCCAACTCTGCTTTTTGTTACATAAATGATGCTACTGTGTCGACAAATTCAACTACCTTATCGGCAGTTCTTCTCATTGTCTTTTTTGCTGATGTGCTGTCATTTTTTGCAGCGCCTATCATTGCCGCTGCCGAGCATACGGCAAAGGTTGCACCTACAGCCTTCATAATGTTTGCAGTTGTTTTCTTTTTCATAACAAATTCTCCTCCTGCACGTGGTTGTGATTTTTATTTCAACCTTGTGTGCAATAATATTATCTGCACATTTGCAGATAATAAAAT
>JAIDVA010000349.1 GCA_029059925.1 Eubacterium sp.
TAAAAATACTATTCTTAAAGGAGAATTGATTATGGATAATAACCAAATTCCGAATATGGATTATGATGCCGATGAGGTAATCAATGAATTCAAGGAAAAAATCAAATGGCCTAAAAGTGAAGAGGTAACGGCTGTTGTTAAGCCGTCAAAGGTTCCGCTCAGAATTTTAATTTCTCTGCTTATTACGGCTGTTGTTGGCGGTGCTGCATATTATATGATGCTGCCTGCATTTAATATTCACGACACACAGATGTATATTTATTTAATATTACTTGTGGCTGTGTTCATCGCATCATTTGCTTTCGTGTGCAAGGCGAATAAGAAAATCGAAAGAAAAGAGTATGTTAAGAAAAAATCACTTGTTCCGCTTATTATAATCGGTGTGCTTGTTGCAGTTATGGCTGTTGGTTATGTAACAGGTATAACCCTGTTCAGAGCAAATACCTACAGCGAGCTTATGCAGGTTACCGATGGCAATTTTGAAACGGATTTCGACGATATCAGCTATGATAAAGTACCAAGAGTTGATGCTTCACGTGCACATACTCTTGCCGACCAGCAGCTTGGTTCTCTTTCTGAGTATAAGAGCCAGTATGTTGTATCTGCAAATTCTACGCAGATTAACTATAAAAATACACCTGTTCGTGTAGCTTATCTTGAGTATGCAGATGTTTTCAAGTGGATTAACAACACAAAGAATGGTTTGCCTGCATATATGTTCATTGACCTTGTAAGTCAGAAGGTAACAGCTGTCAATTGTGTTGAGCAGTTTGGCGAGGGAATCAAGTATTCACCTACAGAGCTGTTTAATGAAAAAATTTATCGTCATCTTCGCTTCCAGTATCCTACAGCACTTCTGGATGTGCCGAATTTTGAAATTGATGATAATATGCACCCATATTGGATTACAGCTGTTCTTGATAAGAGAATCGGTCTCTTTGGCGGTACAGACGTTAAGGGTGTAATTATTACAGATGCACTTAATGGTGACAGTAATTACTATGATATCGAGCAGGTAAGAACAGATGCTGAACTCAGCTGGATTGACGTTGTTTACAGCGAATCACTCCTCATCGAGCAGTATAACTACCATGGTAAGCTCCAGAATGGCTTCTGGAACTCAATCATTTTCCAGAACGATGTAAATGTTGCGTCAAGCGGCAGTGGTAATATTGCTATGGACGATGACGTTTGGGTATATACAGGTGTTACATCATCTGAATCAGACGCATCAAACTTCGGCTTTATCCTTTGCAATCAGCGTACGAAAGAGACAAGATACTATGAGAACGCCGGTGCTATGGAAGAGGCTGCACAGAAATCTGCCCGCGATGCAGTACAGAACTACGGTTACTATGCAACCTTCCCGATTCTTTTGGGTATTGACGGCACACCAACCTACTTTATGTCTCTCTATGGTGACAGTAACACAGTTAAGGGTTACGCTTTTGTAAGTCTTGAGGATAAGACAGTTGTTGGTACAGGTCTTCTTGATGTAGCCAAGAGTGATGCTAAGGCGCTTAACAGTGCACTTGAAAATTATATCGATGCACTTCAGGAAAAGGGTGTTGCCGATGATGTTGATAAGGATAACATCATTGTTGATGAAAACGAACTTGGCAGCTCTGACAACAACGTAGCAGATACACCTGATACAAACACTCCGAATACAGATGTCAGCACTGTAACCGGTGAGGTAACTGATATTAAGTCATCTGTAAATGACGGCAATACAGTTTACTACCTGCAGATTGAGGGTAAATATTACTATATCAAGGTAACGGATGCTATGGAGGTGCTCCTTATCTCTAACGGTGATACAGTAACGGTTGAGTTTGAGAATTCAGATGATACCTTTATCCCTGCAACCTCAGTAAAGGTTGGTTAATTGACAAATAAAAAAGACGTTGAGCTTGTCTCAACGTCTTTTTGTTATCTTTTTGGGTATTCTAAATTTTCAGGTAAATCAAGTATGTAATCTGCGGATATACCATAGTATAAACATAATTTTATAATATGCTCTATTGGCATTGCTCTTTTGCCTAATTCATATTGACTATAATATGAATTGCAGTTAACATGTGAACTATAATAGCTTTTTATAAATGGAGAATGAAATGTCAGATGAAATTTTGAGAAATATATGGGATGGCGGAAGAGGTCTTGACCTGACCCAAGAGCAGACTGTGAGGGACAGAAATACGCTGTGCAATGGAAAGTTGTGATGAACAGCTGGAAAGTGTGCTCAGAAAGGATGATTGGGAGCTGCTGGAGAGATACAGAAATTTAAGCACGAGGTTATGCACCGAGTGTGAATATCAGGCTTTTAAGGTTGGTTACAAATTTGGTGTGAAGATGGTTATAGATGCGATACAGTGAAAAATTATTGTTTAGCTTAGTAAGCGTTGGTTAAACAATCATAGGGAACGATGCCCACATCGTTCCGTTGGTATGTGACGGTGCGATGTTATTCCCCTGTCAGGGGAAATGTCACGTAGTGACAAAAGGGTTCACATCGCACCCTACGAAATCATGTAATCTGCACCAACGTAGGGGCGAACATCGTTCGCCCGTAGGTACAACGATAATGTTGGCGGGCGCACAATGTGCGCCCCTACGATGTAAAATGCAACACCATTTAATACGCTAAACAATAATTTAAAACACGATACTTTACAAAACGTTTGTTCTATGATAGAATAATGCAGTCATTCAGAAAAGAGGTGAGGGTATGCATGATATCTGGAATCCGTGGCATGGCTGCCGAAAATACAGCGAAGGTTGTCAGAACTGTTATATGTTTTATCTTGATAAGCTGCATGGCAGTGCTAAGCCGAGCTCACTTGTGTATAAAACCTCATCAATGAATTATCCGCTTTCCAAGCATAGGAATGGCAGTTATAAAATACAAAGCGGCGAGACGGTTCGCCTATGTATGAACAGTGATTTCTTTATTGAAGAGGCTGACGAATGGCGTGAAGAGGTATGGGATATCATACGTCAGCGCAGTGATGTTAAATTCTTTATTCTTACGAAAAGAGCGGAAAGAATAGAGCAATGTCTGCCCTATGACTGGGGAGAGGGTTATGAAAATGTCTCGCTCAATGTTACCTGTGAAAATCAGAAAAGAGCGGATGAAAGAATACCTATACTTGAACGTATACCTGCCAGACACAAGGGGATTATGACTGCTCCTATGATAAGCGAAATACATATTGAAAAATGGCTTGCAAAGGGCTTTATTGAAGAGGTTGTCTGCGGCGGTGAAAATTATGATGGTGCAAGGGCGTGTCATTATGATTGGGTCAAGTCACTTTCAGAGCAATGTGAAAAATATAATACTAAGTTTACCTTTATTGAGACAGGTACATATTTTGTTAAAGATGGCAAAAAATATAAGATACCCGGCAAGCGCAAGCAGTCTGAGCTTGCATATAAGAGTGGTCTTAGTCACAGCGGAGCAAAATATGATTACCGGCTTGTCGACAGTTGGGGAATACCTATAGCAGAAAGAGAGCTTTATTCTCCGCAGTTTTGCAAAAGCTGTGATAATTGCGGAAGCAGACCGATTTGCAACGGCTGTACAAATTGTGAAAAATGCAAGTATTAAAGTAAAATATTTTTTATCGTTAAAAAATTAACTATAAGAAAATGCCATATTTAACATCTTTTTGTATAAAGTGTAAAATTTACAATTTTTTCTTGATTAATGGGGACAAACAGTATAAAATAATAGTGCATAAAAGCAAACTAATAAATTTATTTTCGGAGGTAATTCCAATGGTAAAAGTTGCTATTAATGGTTTCGGCCGTATCGGTCGTCTTGCTTTCCGTCAGATGTTTGGCGCAGAAGGCTACGAAGTAGTTGCTATCAACGACCTTACAAGCCCAAAGATGCTTGCTCATCTTCTTAAGTATGACTCATCACAGGGTAAGTATGCTCTTGCTGATACAGTATCAGCTACTGATGATTCAATCATCGTAGATGGTAAAGAAATTAAGATTTACGCTAAGGCTGACGCTGCTGAGCTTCCTTGGGGCGAGCTTGGTGTAGACGTTGTTCTTGAGTGCACAGGCTTCTACTGCTCAAAGGAGAAGGCTTCAGCTCACGTTAAGGCTGGTGCTCGCAAGGTTGTTATTTCTGCTCCTGCAGGCAACGATCTTCCTACAATCGTTTACAATGTTAACCACGAAGAGCTTACAGCTGAGGATACAGTTATTTCAGCTGCATCTTGCACAACTAACTGCCTTGCTCCTATGGCTAAGGCTCTCAACGATTTCGCTGAAATCCAGAGCGGTATCATGTGCACAATCCACGCTTACACAGGTGATCAGATGACTCTTGACGGTCCTCAGAGAAAGGGTGACCTTCGTCGTTCAAGAGCTGCTGCTGTTAACATCGTTCCTAACTCAACAGGTGCTGCTAAGGCTATCGGTCTTGTTATTCCTGCACTTAACGGCAAGCTTATCGGTGCTGCTCAGAGAGTTCCTACCCCAACAGGTTCAACAACAATCCTTACTGCTGTTGTTAAGGGCAAGGATGTTACTGTTGAAGGCATCAACGCTGCTATGAAGGCTGCTGCTACAGAGTCATTCGGTTACAACACAGACGAAATCGTATCTTCGGATATCGTTGGTATGAGATATGGCTCACTCTTTGATGCTACTCAGACAATGGTTCTTCCTATCGGCGAGGATCTCTATGAGGTTCAGGTTGTTTCTTGGTATGATAACGAGAACAGCTACACATCACAGATGGTTAGAACAATCAAGTACTTCTCAGAGCTTGGTTAATAGATAACCTAAATAAATCAAGGACTTGGATTATTCCAAGTCCTTTTTGTTGTTTTGAAGCTTTGATGTTTGGTGTTCGTAGTATTCTTTCGGCGTTTGGTCAATTTCGTTTTTATAAAGAGAATACTGTATGATGTCTTCTATCTTATCTTGGTTTATATTCATTCTTTTACTGAAAGCATCTAAAAATTCGAAGTATGTCATCTTTATCTCAGCATTTTTATATTTTGCCATTCTTAGCATCCTCATAGTATTGTTCGGGTGTTTTATTTATTCCTTTTTCGCGTAATTTTTTTTGCAATATTTTTTCTACATGTTCTTCATCGTAGCCGAATATAATGCCTAGAGTTTCTATTACTTCAGAATATGTCATTGTTATCCTTTCAACTTAATTATAAATCTATATCATCAAGTGCAACTCTTACTGCTTCAACAACAAACGCAGTAAAAGTGCAGTTTTTTCCTTTTATAACTTCTTCAACGTCTTCAATTACATCATTCGGAAATCTTATGCTTTTTGTTGTAGTAGGAGGAGCCGATGGAATTTTAAATGGTCTCATACAATCACCAAAACAATTATATACAATTGTTTGTATTTTGTATGCAGTACGTTTGTATTACAATTATATAGTTGTTTATGTGTACAGTATTTGTGTTGCATTTGTTAAAATAAAAAATACGTGACTAGCCAATTGTAGGTTGGTCACGTATTTTTGTTTAAAGTCATATTAAATTTATGGTTTTTAGCTTTTTATTGTGCTCTCTTATGAATTTTATAATCTATACTTTCGTAGGGTGCGACGTAATTCCCCTGTCAGAGGAAATGTCACGTAATGATATTTACATTATATTCTACAAAGGTTAGATTACGTGGTTCGTAGGGTGTGATGCCCACATCACACCGCGGAACGATGTTATTCCCCTGTCAGGGGAAATGTCACGCAGTGACAAAAGGGTTCACATCGTTCCCTACGATTATTTACTCTACACTTGCTAATATAAACTATAATTTAACATGTTAGTTTTGATTATCCTTTTTCGGTTTTAGTGCATCGGCGATTATGTAGTATATGGGTATGGTTAAAAACATAATCCATGTTGGGTGCCATATGCTCATAAACATTCCTACCGTCAGATATACTGTTACTACCAAAACGGGATATGCAAAGGCAGATGGATTTTTTGTTTTTACTGCCGCAATAAAGGATTCGATAATCGGTATCAGGAAGATAAGCAGCCAGCCGAGTGCCCAGCCTTTGTCAAAGGTAAAGCCGATAATCAGATATGCTATGATTACAGCCGCAGGGAGAATTGCATGAAACCACAGATGCTTTGAATCATCGCGTTTAAATATATAATCCTCGCCTATACCATCAACCTCAACACCTCTGCTGCCGATATGCACACTTTCACCATTCTTTGTTTCAATATGTATTCCCGAAAAGGAAATATCAACCTTGTCCTTGCCGTCGTGAACATGAATGCCGTTTACAAAGCTGACCTTTTTATCAGAATCTTCTTTGTCTGCAGTTTCGTTATTGGTGCTTTCTTCTGAGCTGCTCTGCGAACCTGTGGTTGTTGACTTGTGCACCTCGTCTGTGCCGTTAATCAGCTCGTCAATCGTTATATCATAAAGCTTTGCAAGTGTAATAAGGTTATCTGTATCAGGGCTGCTCTCGCCGCGCTCCCATTTTGATATTGCCTGGCGGGATACACCTATTTGTGCGGCAAGCTCCTCCTGTGAATATCCGTTCGCTTTTCTGTACTGAAAAAGTCTGTTTGCTGTTTCCTTTGTCATTATATCACCTCATATAAATGATAACAGATATTGCCTGCCATTGCTATACATTTTAGTATGAAATTATGCAACTATAGGTTGCCGCAACTGAAATTACGTTGAAAATTATAGCAGAGTATTGACAAATATATATCGCAGTGCTATACTATGTCGTAGTGCGATATATAACAGCGCGATTTATTGATTAACGGAGAAAATAAAATGGATTCACATATTAAAAAGGTATATGTGCCGATGACCGAAACAGGATTTTATATTCTGCTGTGCCTGCGAGAAGAGGCACACGGCTACAGCATTGTCCAGCAGGTGGAAAAACTGACAGACGGTGAAATTAGAATAAGTCCGGGTACAATGTACGGCAGTCTTTCCAAAATGGAGAAGGACGGACTGATTCGCTTTGTCCGTGAAGAGGACAAACGAAAAATTTATAGAATTACTGATTTGGGCAGACAGGTGCTTGATTTGGAAATAAACAGGATAAAGCGTTTGTACAGGACGATTTCGGAGGTATGATGAGATGAAGGATAGAAAATTGAGAATAAGATTCTTCAATATTGTGCAGTGGAAGCAGGAACAGGATTACCTGCGTGCGCAGCATAATAACGGCTGGAAGTTTGTCAAATTAAATTGTTTATGCTGTTATCATTTTGAAAAATGCGAGCCTGAGGATGTAAAATATCAGCTCGATTATAACCCTGAGGGTATTGCACATAAGGTAGAATATGTGCAGATGTTTGGCGACTGCGGCTGGGAATATCTGCAGGATTATGTAGGATACAGCTATTTCAGAAAGCCCGTGTCTGAAATGCAGAATCAGGATGAAGAAATTTTTTGCGATGACGCTTCAAGGCTTGATATGATGAAAAGAGTATTCAAGGGCAGATTGATACCGCTTATTTTAATCTTTTTCGCGGTAATAATACCGCAGATGTTTATACAGCTCCATTCAAATGTTCCTTTTGGAAAGGGAATATTTATTCTTTATGTTGTTTTGGCTGTTATATATTTAATTTGTTTTGCCATATTTGCATATCAATATTGGAAATATAAAAAATCATTATAGTTTTAATTGGATAGTGAGAAAATAAAAACAGATAAGTCTTTAAAACAAGGCTTATCTGTTTTGTTATATTACCATTCGCTTGAAAGCACCCAATTTTCATACGGCAGCATATGACCAAACGCATCGTATGCACCCTGTGCTGTCGGGAGATACAGCTGAATGATTTGCTTTTTCATATCCAGATCATCATCACTTAATCTTTCGCCGCTGAGATTATTGTTCGGTCCGTAATAATGACCGAAATAATAAAGACTTGTGCCTGAATTTTTTGTGCCGCTCATACAGTCTGTAACGATTTCGCTTACCTGCTTGTGATGGTATTTGTTGTATTCACCGTCAGGGTTATGGGTTACTACCGTGTCCCATTTCTTATAGTTGAGAAGTAATGTTATATCTGCTGCCATACCCGATTTACAGGTTGACCAGTAGTCGGTTTCGTAGCCCTTATATCTGCCGTTTGAATCGTAAAAATTCCTTGCAGTATCAGGGTAAGAGAGGATAAGCCCCTTGTCGTCACCAT
>JAIDVA010000035.1 GCA_029059925.1 Eubacterium sp.
CAATATTCAACCAAATTAACATACGAAGGTATCGAAAGTGCTCCGATATACCTATAAATCTTGAAATTAAAACAACAATTAAAGAAGGTTAAAATATGTATAAAAACGGATTAGTGCTTGAGGGCGGCGGTCTGAGAGCAATTTATACAAGTGGTGTGCTGGATGCTTTTATGGAGAATGATATTGAATTCCCCTATATAATCGGCGTATCGGCAGGCACCTGCAACGGCGTATCCTTTATAGGCAAAAACATTCACCGAATGAGGGATATATATATCGGATACTCGGGCGATGAAAGATATATGAGTGTTAAGTCAATGTTCAAAAACGGTGAATATCTCAATTTAAAATGGATATTCGGCGAGCTGACATATGATTTATCTCCGCTTGATTACGACACCTATGAGGCATCAAACACAACACTATGTGTTGTTGCAACAAATGCAATGACAGGTAAGTCTGAATATTTTTATCCCGATGATTTTCGTGATAACTGTGAGGTGCTCAAAGCAAGCTGTGCACTGCCCATTGCCACAAGGCCTGTGCAGCTCGGCAAGGACTTTTATTACGACGGCGGGCTTACGGATTCAATACCACTGAAAAGAGCTTATGAGGACGGCTGCGAAAAATGTGTGGTCATTCTTACCCAGGATAAAAAATACATCAAAAAACCAATGGGGCACCAGAAAATAGTTAGGCGTGTTATGAGAAAATATCCACTTATGGCAAAGGAAATTATGCAAAGACACAATATGTATAACAGCCAAAGAGAATTTGTCTTTAAACAGCAGGAGCTTGGCAACGCTCTTGTAATCTGCCCTGATAAGCCACTCAACGCACCTACTCTCGAAAAAAATCCACAGAAGCTAAGAGAAATATATGATATCGGTTACAGACAGGGCTTGGAAAACATAGACAAAGTAAAAGAATTTATAAAATACCGCTAACTTAAACTGCACAGTATTTTGTATCATTACAAAAAACAAAGGGACATCCTTATACGGGATGTCCCTTTGCCGTAATAAACTATTTTGGAGGTAAATAAGTTTTCTTACTTACTAAATAAATTTCTTTTTTTAGCAGCATAAACAGCAAGAGCAAGAGCAATTACAACCAACTCAACTGCTGTAACAGAAAGCATTGTAACACCTGCTTCGCTTACACCTGTATTAGGAATAGCTGATGATTTAACCAGCTTATTGTTAGTTGTTTTGCCTGTATTAGAATTCTTATCAGCATTGTTTGTGTTATCTGAATCAGAATTCTTGTCATTATTGCCGATAATTGGCTTTAATGGATTTGCAGGATCCTTTTTGTCGTCAGCCGGATTGCTCGGATCTGTCGGCTCCTCAGGATCAGTTGGATTTGAAGGATCCTCGGGGGTCTCAGGATCCTTTGAAATTTCTCTGCCTGCTGCGTCAGCTACCATAACAATAAGCTCGTCAGCAAGCTCGTCATTCTGCATCTCAAGAGCATCTATCATAAAGGTCTTTACATCTTCAGGAAGCGTAATACCAAGAGCACTCTCAATAATACCTGCGTCTATAGCTGCGAAAAGAAGCATATTGGTCTTTCTGTTGCCAATGAGATTGTCATAAAGATAGTCATAAACAATCTTTACAACATCTGCATTGCTCTCGGCATTGATAACTCTGTCAAGCTGCATATCTGTGAAGTTGAGAACAACAGTTGCGCTTGGAGCTGCATTATTGCCGAATTTAATGCCTACAGCGTTGTCTGTAAGGCTGGAAATAAGATAACCTACTACGCCCTGAATATCGAGCTGAGTATCTTCACCCTCACCTGTTGTAGGAAGAGCTGCGAATGTATCCTTGATGTTGGCAATTGTTTCCTGAACAGCAGCAATATCAACACCCATTCCGCTTAAATTTGATGAAAGGCCTGTAACAATCTTATCAAGATTATTGACAATCTTTGAAAGACCGCTGTAAAGAAGCTTTGCATTTTCAGGGATTAATGCTCTCTGGAGCATATCAATAACTGCATTTGCAGTATCCGGGAAAAGTGCTGCAGTAATATTCTGGATATAAGCATTCGCACCATCGATATCATAGCTTTCGCCTGTAACAAACGCATTGAAACCTAAAACAGTAGCTGCACTCTTTTCCTGTTCGATACCAAGTGCCTTGCATACTTCATCAATACCGGTACCGAAAATAGAAGCTGCAGTGAAATCGCCGGCAAACATAGGAAGAATCTGGAATGTATCCATTATGTTTTGAACAAGAACCATTTTGACAATAGCATCTAATTCTGTTTTAAAGTCTGCTGCATTTTCACAAACAATAGGATGCTCCTTAAAAAATGCAGTAAGAGTACCCTCTGTTACAATATTGCCTGCATCATCATAAACATCAGCTGTTAACTGACCATCAGGTAAATCGGAAAATCTTTCAGGCTGTGATTCTTTATAGAATAAACCCTTGTCAGATGCTTTTGCACTTGAACCGTCAAGCATAAGCAGAGACTTCATCTGAGGGAGCATTTTATAAATACTCTCAATAGTCGCACCTGTTAATACATTATCCTCAAGAATTGTATTAACATCACCGATAAGTGCAGCAACGTCCTCTTCGGTAACTGTCTGAGTATATTTTGGCTTGTAGTTGTCTTTAGCAAAAACTACAAATGTTGAGCTTATACTTGTAACAACTATAAGCACAGCAAGAATTATACTCATAAGCTTTGCATGTTTTTTCATAATCATTTCCTTTCTGTTTACCTCCAAAATTAAGCAATCGAGAATTTGTTAAAAAATTATCAATTACCATTCTATAGAATAATAGCATACTTCTAATACTTAATGTTTAGAAATCCAATCATAAGTATTAGAAAAACGCTCATAAAAATAATTTTGATAAGATAGTATAGTATGAAAAAGGGATGCCATTATGACATGGCTTTTTTCAGCAATTATTGCTTTTACCCAATAGATAATCTACTGAAACATTGTAAAATTCTGACAGTTTAATTAATATGTCAGCCGTGATTTCAGTTATTCCGATTTCAATTTTTGAATATTGCTGTTGTGTTATGTTCAAAACTTCAGCAACATCACTCTGTTTATAGTCATTGTCTTCTCTCAAATCCCGTATTCTTTTATACATATAATCACCCCGCTTTATTATTTCATACAACTTATAAT
>JAIDVA010000350.1 GCA_029059925.1 Eubacterium sp.
GTATAGATACAAGAAAAATAACCGACGGCTGTCTTTTTATCTGCATCAAGGGCGAGCGTTTTGACGCACATCAGTTTGCACAGGAAGCACTTGATAAGGGTGCAGCAGCCGTAATGATTCACAGTGACATTAATGTAAACGGCAATTATGTTAAGGTTGAAAATACATCAAAAGCACTTCTTGATTTGGGTGGCTATTACCGTTCAAAATTCGATATTCCGCTCGTTGGTCTTACCGGTTCTGTAGGCAAAACGACAACAAAGGAATTCACCTATCTTGTAGTAAATGCCAAATATAATGCAATTAAGACACTCGGCAATCTGAATAATGAAATTGGTCTGCCGCAGATGCTTTTCCATATTGATGATACAACACAGGCGGCAGTTATAGAGATGGGTATGAACCATTTTGGTGAGATACACAGACTGACAACGGCCGCACAGCCTACTATAGCACTTATCACAAATATCGGCACATCGCATATAGAAAATCTCGGCTCACGTGAAGGTATACTGGAAGCTAAGCTTGAAATACTTGACGGACTTGAAAAAGGTGCACCGCTGATTTTGAATGGTGATAATGATATGCTGAAAACCGTAAAAAATGATGATTATAAAATTGTTTTCTATGGTATTGATAATGGTGATTTCAAGGCTGAAAATATTGTGCAGGATAATGGAGAAACAGCGTTTGATGTTGTATATTTCGGCAAAAGACAGCATATTGTAATTCCTACAATCGGCATACATAATGTCTATAACGCTTTGGCAGCCTTTGCAGTCGGATATTACCTTGATATTGATTCTCAAATGTGTGCTGATGCACTGGCTCAATATGTTCCCGAGGGGATGAGACAAAAGTCTGTAGCATGCGGCGGCGTAACCTTTATTGAGGATTGCTACAACGCAAGTCCCGATTCAATGAAAGCGGCAATCCATACGCTTTCAGATACAAAGAGCAATAAAAAAATTGCTGTTCTCTCCGATATGCTGGAGCTTGGTGATTATTCAGTGCAGGCACACAGCGAGGTTGGCAAAATGGCTGCTGATGCCGGTATTGATTATCTGCTTACAGTAGGTGATATGAGCAAGCATATTAATAGCAGTGCTAAGGAAAACGGGCTTGAAAATGCTTTCCATTTTGACAGCAAGGAGGAGCTTGCTGATAAGCTGCTTGATATTCTTCAAAAAGGTGATGCTGTAATCTTTAAAGCATCGCGAGGAATGAAGCTTGAGGATGTAATCCATAACGTATATGACAGGTGGGGAAAATAAATGAATACTACAATTTCTTTAATTATAAGTATTGTAATTTCTTTTGGAATTACAGCTGCCCTCGGATTTATTATTATACCTTGGCTAAGAAAGCTTAAATTCGGACAGACTATTTTAGAGATAGGTCCGAGCTGGCATAAGTCAAAGCAAGGCACACCAAATATGGGCGGACTTATGTTTATAATCGGCATTACGCTTTCCTTGGCAGTAACCTGTTTGACCGTGCATCTTGCAGGCGGCAGTCTTGAAAGCAGTTATTCGGAAATTATGAACGGACGTGAGCTTGTATTGCTTATTGCCGGCATTGTGCTTGCACTCGGCTTTGGTGTTGTTGGATTTACGGATGACTTTATCAAAATTAAACTGAAGAGAAACGAAGGTCTTTCAGCTAAGCAGAAAACGCTCGGTCAGCTTGTTATGACCTTTGGCTATATTTTAACGCTTTGGCTTTCACATAACACAAGCTGGTATATTCCTTTTATAGGCACTGTTAATTTTGAGAAAAATGTATTTACCGCAATTATATTCTGGGTGCTTTCATTTTTCATTGTATATGGCTGTGTAAACTCTGTTAATCTTACAGATGGTATTGACGGACTTTGCTCTTCCGTTACTACAACAGTTGCAATTTCATTTATTCTTATCGGTTTTATGCAGGAGTTTGCAGGACTCAGGCTCTTTGCAGGTGCTCTTCTCGGCGGTGTTCTCGGTTTTTTGTGCTGGAACTGGAATCCTGCTAAAACCTTTATGGGCGATACGGGCTCATTATTCCTCGGCGGAATGGTTGTTGCACTTGGCTATCTATGCAAATGTCCGCTTATTCTTCTGCCAATCGGTATTGTCTATGTTTGTGAGACAATGAGCGATATTATCCAGATTGGTTATTTCAAAATCACACACGGCAAACGTATTTTTAAAATGGCTCCTATTCATCATCATTTTGAAATGTGCGGCTGGAAGGAAAAGAAAATCTGTTTTGTATTTTCCTTTGTTAATTTAATCGGCTGTGCAGTCGGTGTGGCATTACTGTATTTCGGTAATTTTAACAATTAGTAAAATAAATTAAATTCTGAAAGGAGTGTTAGTATGCCTGAGAGCTTGTCAAAAAACAATTCTAAAATAATAAAGACAAACAAAAAGAAGTCCAAAGGCATAAGCAAGGACGATATATTCATTACAGGCAGCATTGATATACCACTGCTTGCATTTACGATTGCTCTGTTAACAATCGGACTTATAATGCTCTTTTCAGCATCCTATCCATACGCGTATTATAAAACACCAAATCATGATTCATATTATTTCTTCACACGTCAGTTCGTCTTTACAATAGTCGGCTTGGTGGCAATGTTTGTTATGTCAAAGATAAATTATAAGTGGCTTAAGGTTTTTGTGATACCTCTTCTTGCAGTTACAATCCTGTTGCTTATTATTGTTCTTTTTTACCATACAAATCTTCCGGGTGCAGACGGCGGCAGCTTTAAAAGATTTATTCCGCTTCCCGGTGGACTTACATTTCAGCCGTCCGACCTTGCTAAGTTTACATTGATACTGACCTTTGCATCCTATATAAGCGACTACTATAATAAAATGAATAAGTTTAAATATGGTATTGCGTATCCGCTTGGAATAATAGCCATTTTCTGTGGCTTGATTTTCCTTGAGCATCATATGTCCTGCACAATATTAATGTTTCTTATCGGCGCAACACTAATGTGGGCAGGCGGCAGCGACTGGAAGCTGTTTGCATTCGGTGCGGCCGTTCTCGTACTTGTTGTGTTCATGGTCATTACTTTCCCTGAGCTGCTTGAAAACTATGCCGGTGAAAGAGTAAGAGCATGGCTTGACAAGGACTATTCGCCGGGTGACAAAAGGTGGCAGACAAATAATTCACTTTATGCTATAGGTTCGGGTGGATTTTTTGGTGTAGGACTCGGCAATTCCAAACAGAAATACCTTTATGTAGCTGAGCCTCAGAATGACTTTATTTTTTCAATAGTATGCGAGGAACTGGGCTTTATCGGAGCTGCAATTATTATTTTCCTGTTTGGTGCATTGGTTGTTCGTGGCTTTATTGTTGCTGCAAGATGTCACGATAAGTTCGGAGCCCTGCTTGTAATCGGTGTAATTGCTCAGATTGGCTTGCAGGTAGGACTTAATATTTTAGTTGTAACGGATACTATTCCAAACACGGGTATTGCCCTTCCATTCTTCTCCTATGGCGGTACGGCAATGATGATGCTGCTCTTCGAGATTGGTGTTGTTCTGGCGGTATCGCGAAAATCAAGCCAACAAAAGGTGTAGCATGGAGGATGAGAATATGAAAATTTTATTTGCAACAGGCGGAACAGCAGGTCACATCAATCCTGCACTTGCTGTTGCGTCTTACATAAGAGAAAATAATAATGATGCACAGATTCTGTTTATCGGAACTGCTGATCATATGGAGTCGAGGCTTGTTCCTGAAGCAGGATTTGATTTTAAAACAATAGAGATTTCAGGCTTTCGCCGTTCATTTTCACCAAAAGCGATTTCACATAATATTAAAACAGTTATGAGACTCATGAAAGCATCCGGTGAAAGCAAAAAGATTATTAATGAATTCAAGCCGGATGTCGTAGTCGGCTTTGGCGGATATGTTTCGGGTCCTGTTTTGCAGACTGCAGTTAAAATGGGCATCCCGACCTGTATTCACGAACAGAATGCTTTTCCTGGCATTACCAATAAAACCCTTGCTAAAGAGGTTGACAGGGTAATGCTTACGGTTGAAGATGCGAAAAAACATCTTGAGCCTAAAAATCCTGTTGAGGTTACAGGACTTCCTGTCCGCGGTGAGCTCCTTAAGGCTGACAGAGATTTGGCAAGGGCACAGCTTAATATCCCCGATGATAAATATTTGGTGCTCTCTTTTGGTGGCTCACTTGGTGCAAAGCCGCTGAATGAAGCTATGTATGATATTTTGCTTGACAGTGCTGAGAGCGGAAAATACTGCCACATACATTCAGTCGGAACAAACGGAAGTGAGTTCCTTGATAAATTCAAAGCAGACGGTTTTGCAGACGGCAGAAAAGGCACAGTTGAGGTAAGACAGTATATCGATAATATGGATGTATGTATGGCTGCCGCAGATTTGGTTATCGGCAGGGCAGGTGCATCCTCACTTTCTGAGATTGAGGCAATGGGTAAGGCATCCATTCTGATTCCATCACCCTATGTTGCAGAAAATCATCAGTTCCACAACGCAATGGCTCTTGTGAACAGAAATGCAGGCTTTGTAATTGAAGAGAAGGATTTAACTTCACAGGTGCTCAGAAATAAGATTGATGAGCTGCTGGCTGACAATATAAAGCTTAAAGAAATTGAGAATAATGCAAAGGCTATGGCTATAACAGATTCAAGAGAACGTATCGCAGGCATTATTCTTTCTCTTGTAAAATAAAATGGGTCATAAAAAATAAACAGGTAATTTATTACTTTGGCAAGCATATTAATCAAATAGCAAAAAAATCACTCCTGCATATGATATGGTGATAAGGCATTTACCTTATTTCCATAGATGCAGAGGTGATTGAATGGAAATATTCAAAATTAACGGACAAAAGAGTCTATCAGGTGATGTTACGCTGCATGGTGCAAAAAATTCAGCTTTGCCGATTCTGTGTGCCTCACTGCTTGTTAAGGGCGAAAGCATAATACATAATTGTCCGGATTTAAGTGATGTAAAAACAACTCTCAAAATTCTTGAGGATTTAGGCTGTAAGGTAAAGAGAAATGGCGACACTGTCATAATAGATGCAAGCGAAGTTACTGCATCACAGATTGATGAAGGTGTCATGAGAACAATGCGATCATCAATTCTGTTTTTAGGTGCACTTGTCTCAAGAACAGGATGTGCTTCTATTTATCTTCCGGGTGGCTGTGATATAGGAACAAGGCCTGTTGATATGCATATAAGAGCGCTGAAAAGCTTAGGCGCAACAATTACCGAAAATGGCTCATCCATAACCTGCTGTGCAGACAGATTAACAGGTGCAAAAATTATTTTGCCATTTGCATCGGTTGGTGCAACTGAAAATATAATAATTGCAGCTGCAGTGTCAAAGGGTAAAACAACGATAATTAATCCTGCAAGAGAGCCTGAAATTTGCGATCTTGCCGAATTTTTAAACAAATGCGGCGCACGTATTTATGGTGCAGGTGAAACATCGATTGAAATCGAGGGTGTAGATAAGCTTATACCCTGCGAGCACAGAATTATTCCTGACAGAATTTTAGCTTCAACATATATGAGTGCCTGTGCAGTTACAGGCGGTGATATTGTTATACATGATGTTAAGCCAACACATTTATCACCCGTTTTTCCGGTATTTAATGAAATGGGCTGCAGGCTTTATCTTAACCGTGATGAACTGAGAATAGTTGCTCCAAAAAGACTCAGACGTGTTAAAATGATTAAAACAATGCCGTTCCCTGCCTTTCCTACAGATTCACAGTCGCCTGTAACCGCCGCACTTACAATGGCTAAGGGTACATCTGTAATCAAGGAGAATATATTTGAAAATCGATTCAGATTTGTAGGTCAGCTTAACCGATTCGGTGCAGATATTGCAGTTGATGAACAAATGGCAGTTATTAATGGTGTCAAGCTTTTACATGGTGCAGATGTCTATGCAACCGATTTGAGGGGCGGTGCAGCACTTGTTATTGCAGGAATTGCAGCCGAGGGTGAAACAACAGTCCGTTCCATTGAGCATATTGATAGGGGATATGCAGGTCTTGAAAATAATTTTAAACAATTAGGTGCAGATATAAAGAGGATTGAAGATGAAGAAATCTCAAAAGAAAAGGACAAAAAAAGCATCAAAGCCGATTAAGGGTAATGAACAAAGCTTTAACGACTTAGGTATTGAGCCTCCTAAAATATATAGGGAAAGTCAGAGAACTGTATACTCTGATTCAGCGAATAGGGAAAGAAGACAGCCCGGAAGAAAAGCTGATAACCTTACTCATGCTGAGAAAAGACAAAAGGATAATAAAAAAAGAAAAAAGAGAAATAAGTTCAGAAAGGTTTTAATCTGGCTTATGATTATTATCGCCTTTGCTGCAACCGGAACAGTTCTTTCTTTAACAGTATTTTTTCATATAGATACAATAGAGGTAATAGGTGACACCAACTATGAGCTTAATGAAATACTTGCTCAGTGTACAATAGATAAAGGTGAAAATCTGTTTTTATCTGATACGCAGACAGCAAAGCAAATGCTTGAACAAAACCTTCCTTATATATATAATGCAGAGATAAAAAGAAAATTACCATATACAATTGAAATTCAGATAACAACTGCACAGCCTGCCTATTCTATAATGAATAAGGATAAAACCTATATTCTTCTTGACGACAGATTCAAGGTGCTTGAAGAGAGTGCAGAAAAATCACGGGGTATTACAATTCAAAAAGCAGAGATTGAAAGTGCTGCTGCAGGCATGAGAATTATATTCAAGGATTCGGATGTCGGTGATTGCCTTTCAAAGCTTGCTAAAACAGTAAATGATAACAGCTTTTCAGAAATTACGGCGATATATTGCAATAATATAAATGATAATTACGTTGTATACGATGGCAGAATAGAGTTTAAACTCGGTACCTGTGATAATCTTGAAAAAAAGATATATCAGGGTCTGACTGCCTGCGCAGAGCTTAATAATTCAAATCCGAATGCTACGGGAACAATGACAATTACAGGTGACAAGTCGTTATACTTTACAGAGAAATAGGCGTAAAGCGAATTACTTGTCGAAAATATAGACATTTGATTATAATTGTGCAAAATATATAACAAAAGAAAAAATTACAGAAAAAAGATTGTCAAATTACTTGAAAAATATTATAAAAAAGTATTGCAAAAAGATTACAATATTGTTACAATATGAAAGGTGACAGAATCGACAGCGATTTAGACTAAAAATATATAAGGAGAATTAAAATATGGGACGTTACGAAATTGACACAGATGATTCAAAAGTTGTACAGATTAAAGTAGTAGGTGTAGGCGGCGGCGGCGGAAACGCAGTTAACCGCATGGTTCATTGTAATATTCAGGATGTTGAGTTTGTAGCTGTTAACTCAGATAAGCCGGCTCTTGCAAAATCAACTGCAACACATAAAATTCTTATCGGTGAAAAGGTAACAAAGGGTATGGGTGCAGGTGCTAAGCCTGAGATTGGTGCTCGTGCTGCCGAAGAAAGCAAGGAAGCTCTCACAGATGTACTTACCGGTGCTGATATGGTATTTATTACCGCTGGTATGGGCGGCGGAACAGGTACCGGCGCAGCTCCTTATGTTGCTAAAATTGCTAAAGATATGGGCATTCTTACCGTTGGCGTTGTTACAACTCCATTTGCTTTTGAAGGTAAGCGCCGTATGACACAGGCTTCAGCAGGTATTGATGAGCTTGCTAAGAATGTTGACTCTATTATGGTTATCCCTAACGAAAGACTTAAGGAAGTAACAACTGAAAAGATTACTCTTCTTAACGCTTTTGAAATTGCTAATGATGTTCTTCGTCAGGGTGTTCAGTCAATCTCAGACCTTGTTAACGCAACCGGTCTCGTTAACTCTGACTTTGCAGATGTTACTGAGATTATGAAGGATGCAGGCTTTGCACATATGGGTGTTGGCCGTGCTAAGGGTAAGGATAAGGCAGAGGTAGCTGCTCAGCAGGCTATTTCTTCTCCTCTTCTCAACACTTCAATCGATGGTGCTCACGGCGTTCTTCTTAACATCACAGCATCTACCGATATCGGTCTTGAGGAAATTACAATTGCTTCTCAGATTGTTACAGATGCAGTTCATCCTGATTGTGAAATCATCTGGGGTGCTAACTTCGATGAAAACCTTGAGGATGAGATGATTATTACTGTAATTGCGACTCGCTTTGGTGAGGAAGGTCCAACAGGTCAGATTAAGTCTGTAACAGCTAATAATGAGGTTGCTCCTCCACAGCCTATTGCAGCTGCTGCAACTGCTGCTGCATCAAGCTTTACAAACAGCGATGATGATGCTTTTACAGATATCGTTAATTTCTTCAAGAAATAATAAAGATTATATAAGCTTTGATTACATAACATTCCTTATTTTCATTATTTTGAGAATGGGGAATGTTTTTTTATTCATTTGTTAATCTTTTTGTCAGGATGTATATTCATATGTAATTTAATCTTTTTTTGCGGAAAAAATTGTTAAGACAAGTTAAAGGCTTTACACTTTTAACATTTTCAACAGAGTTTTCAGCGAAAATAATTCACTTCAAAGTAGTTTTAAACATTTTGAACATAGTTTTCCGCAATCATTTCAACAATAATTATTTGTAAAGTAATATGCTTTTACACAAAAAATGAATCCCATATACACAGAATGTATATGGGATTCGTTGTATAATATGTGATTTTTATGCAGATTAATTATTACCATTCACTTTTTGTATATGAACGAATAATATTTGTAATAATGTTGTCTCGTTTAAAGCCCTTGCCTTTACCGCCGTTAATTTGATCCTGTATTTTACCGGCTCTGATTGTCATAAAGTCCGCCTTGTCGATTACCTTGTCAATCGGAGGAATATCTTCATTAAAATCATAGCTTTGCGAAACCGTATCAAAAATTTTTGTTGCAAGTCCGCCCTTAGCTCTTTCTCTGATAGCTGTCATTGCAAGAATAACAACTCTATTGTTTTCGGGCAGTACAATTGATGTTTTTTCGTCACTGTTGATTGCAATGCTGTAAAGATAAAATTGGGCCTTTTTAGCAAGATTGCCTTCAGGGTGATGCAGATGTGTGAATTCATAGCCATAAGACTCATCATTTACATCCGCTACCTGATTAAGTCCTGCCATATCCCATTTGCTGATAGGTTCTGCAATAGGCTTGATACTGAACGGCACCTTTTTTTTGCCGCAGGAAATAGTTATCTGCTGTTCACCGCATGTTGAGCCTGCAATGAAATATACTCTTGTGCAGTAGGGGAGGTTGATTTCCTGTCCGCGGCAAACAAGTACATCATGCCTTATATCAGGATTGATTGAGTTTTTCAGTATGTATCTGATACCGCCTATATAATATGAATCATCAATTAACTCCTCGGGTAGTGAAAAGCCGCTGCCCTGCAGGATAATATGTCTCATATTATCATCTGTTGTGAATCCGTTTGAATTATACGGAAGCTTAATTATCTGATATCTTTCATTCGGAATAAGCGGTGCAAGCTCTTTATATTTTATTTTGAAGGTCTTTATTTCAAAAGGCTTCATACTGAATACGAGTCTGCCGTTAGTAACCTTTAAGTCGCTGATTGGCTCTTCAAGAGCGGTAACAAGCTGAGCCTCACCGATCTCACTGAGCATTTTCAAAGAAACATTTTTCTGCTCCTTGCCAACAGCCTCGTTAACTCTGATGATGAACGAGTTATCCTCTTCAGCAAATTTAATTGCTCTTACAAGCACATCATCGCTGCTGATTCGGCAGAAGGATACACTGTCCTCAAGTGAGCGCTTATTTCTGTAATCAGTGGTGATGCTGAGATAAGGATTAGCAAAGATTTCGCTGTATTTCTGTGTGCCGTTTTCAAAACCGTTTGCATGGCTGTATATTGCATAGGAAAATACATTTCTGCCTAAATCCTGCAGATCCTGCCTTGTTTCCTTTGTAAAAGCACCTGATGGGGTGTGAATACATGTCATTCTCAGTGTGTGGTCGTCCGGTTTATCCCAGCCGTATTTGGAATCTGAGAATATTGATACACCGAATTCACCGCTCGCATCACTGATATCTGCCCATTTCTGAGCTGGTACTTCGTAAAGTTTATCGCTATTTGTTCCTCTTTCAATAACACCAAGTCCAAGGTCGTAGCTTGCCTTGTCATTGTGTGCTGCGACAGGGAAAACAGCCTTGAGCATGGTTCTTCTTGTCTTCCAGTCAACAATATTTTTAACCTCTACATATTCACTGTCCGCTGAAAGAGATACAAGCTGTGTAATAACTGAATATTCAGCCTCGCGGACAACCTTGATGGTAGCTCTTACAGGTCCGTTTTCGAGTACTGTGAATTCAGGTGTATTTGCATAGCAGTAAGGCTCTTTGTCGATATCATCCTTTGTGATTTCCCAGCTTGGGTAGGCGAGTGATCCTGTATCATGCATAAGTGCCATTTTTATTGGTGAATCAATAATCTGCCTGCCGAGCTTTTTATCATAAAGATATGCAATGTCACCGTTTTTATTGAAAATGAGTTTGTACTTGCCGTTTTCTATAGAGTGATTTGTTGCAGCAACTTTTTTTATGCCCTGATATGATGTATCTGATTTTTTTACTTCATATGCCTGATATCCGAATGGTTCAATTTCAACCTCAAGGAGTATGGAGAGACGCTTTCCCTTTTTTCTGATAATCTGGCTTGGTATTTCATTTCCCTTTTTATCAAATACTGCAATTTCAGTGCAGTTTCTGGTGGTTTTTATATCGGCTTCAACAACTCTTTTAACCTTATATTGAGTTGGATTGTTAACTACAAGTATGATGCTTTTATCGTCAACCCACTGTGTATCAAGCTCGTTAATAATCATTTTGCTTGCAGCAACATATTCATTTGTAAACTGTGATATTGAAAGATAATAGTCAGACCAGGCAGTGTTATAAACCTCCATAACTGATGTACCTGTAATATCATCGTGGAACTGATGCTCAATAACTCTTTTCCAAGCCTGATTTATATTATTTCTCGGATAAGTGTATGCACCGATTGATGATGAAAAAGCACATGCCTTTTCTGTGTAATCAGCAATACGCTCGCAGGTTCTGTTAAGACGCTTGCTCATAGTTCTTGATGTATAACATCCGGCACCGTGGCTTGTCATCAGCAGCTCATTATCCCATACAGGAAGTGCACTCTTTTCCTCGACACTCAGCTTATCCATATCAAGAAATACCTGATCTGAGCTTGCAGAAATAACCTCAAAATCATCATTGTTTTTAGCAAGGCTTTCCTCTAATGCCTGCACACTTTCCTCTGTAGGTGAGCCGCCCCAGTCGCCTGTACCGTAAAGATGGTTAGCCCAAGGCAGCTGTGCATTTGTATAGTTGTCTGCTATTCTGTCAATAACGCTGATGTCTGCTCTTATATCACCTGTGAATTTGTATCTGTATGATTTTGCATTAAGGCATGCAAAAGCTGACTTGCCGTCAGGACCCTTCCATACACCAAGGTCAAACGGCAGTCCATAAGCACTGCCCCAGGACAGCTTCTGCGTAGTAAAGCCCTTAAGACCTGCATGATTAAGTATTGATGGAAGTGCCCAGCCAAAGCCGAAGCAGTCAGGCAAAAACATATCCTTTGAGGTTGTGCCGAATTTTTCCTTGAAATAATTGTTGCCAAGCAAAAGATTTCGGAAGATTGCCTCAGGTGAGGGGATGTTTACATCACCGTTTTCATATGCTGTTCCGGACACACACCATTTGCCCTGCTTAACATATTCTTTGATAATTTCAAATGCCTTCGGATAGAATTCTTCAATCAGCTCATATCTTTTTGCACCTTCAAAATTGAATCTGTAATTCGGATATTTTTCGATTAAATCGAAATTTTTTGTAAGTGTATCCGGTATGTATTCATCAATTGTTTTAGCAATTGTCCATCTCCAGACCGTGTCAAGATGAGCAGTTGCCACTACGTATGCTTTCTTTTTATTCATAAGTATTCCTTATTTTTCAATGATTTCATATGTGAATTCGTATTTTTCCTGAAGAGCCTTTACCTTGTCCTCATTGTCCTCAATAAAGGTTTCTGTATAAACACTCTTGCCGTCAACAGAGTAATCCTTGACAATCTGATTGAGGGCTTCCCAAGCTTCTGCCTCCTGTGCGTAGCCATCCTCAAATTTGATTAAAAACTCTCTGTGCTTTGGAATTCTTACGTTCATTCTTTTATCTCCTAACAAT
>JAIDVA010000351.1 GCA_029059925.1 Eubacterium sp.
ACCGAAAGCAGCACACAGAATTTAGCATTTACGAAGAAAACAAGCTGGAAGCAAGGAGCTATTTCATTCCGTTTTCGAACGTAAAAAAGCTGGCAAAAACAGACTATAAAAACGAGAGATATAAGTCAGACCGAGTAATGATGCTCAGCGGGGAATGGGATTTTAAATATTATGAAAGACTCAGCCTTATCCCTGATGTGCTGGATACAGATAATGTGATATTTGACAAGGTAACTGTGCCGAGCACATGGCAGAGAACCGGCTATGACCAGATAGCATATATCAATACACGTTATCCGTTCCCTAAAAGACCGCCGCATATTCCCGAAGATGTGGCAGTGGGTATCTACAGAAAAACAGTTGAAATCAAGAAGGCAGATCAGCGCCGTACACTTTCATTTTTAGGCGCTGCAGGTGCACTTGCCGTTTATGTAAACGGTGCGTATGTCGGCTACAGCGAGGGCTCACATAATACTGCAGAATTTGATATCACAGCGTTTTTAAATAACGGAGCAAATGAAATTGTTGTTGTTAACTATAAATGGTGCAACGGCTCATATCTTGAATGTCAGGATATGTTCAGAGAAAACGGTATCTTCCGTGATGTGTTTATCACAGAATTTGCAAGCAGCTATATAAATGATTTCACACTTCGTTCATCAAAGAACAGCGACGGCACATATAATCTGGATATTGATGTTGAAGGGTATTTTGAAAAGAATACAAGAATTGAAATCAAATCAGCAGAAAAGGAGCCTGTAATCCGTGCTGAGCTTTTACCTGAAAAGGGTATAACCCTTTCAAATCTTGCAGTCAAGGAGTGGACTGCCGAAACACCGAATCTTTATGAGTTGACAATCGTTCTGTATAAGGAAGATAAAGAGGTTGAAGCAATCCGCACATATTACGGCTTTAAGAATGTGGAGATTCAGGGCGAAATATTCCTGTTCAACGGTAAAGCAATCAAATTCAAGGGTGTTAACCACCACGATACACATATGACAAAAGGCTATGCAATGAGCCTTGAGGATATGGAGCTGGATATTCAGCTGATGAAGGCGTATAATTGTAACGCAGTTCGTACCTCTCATTATCCTCCTGACCCTGCATTTTTAACAATGTGTGATATGTATGGTCTTTATGTTGTTGATGAGGCCGATATCGAAACACACGGCTTCTATGCAGTTCCGCATACAACCTACAATCCGAACAGATTGAGTAATGATATCAGCTGGGCATCACATTATCTTGACAGAGTTAAGAGAATGTACGGCAGAGATAAGAATCATCCGAGCATTACGATGTGGAGCCTAGGTAATGAATCAGGCGGTTACAAGTGCCAGGATGTCTGCTATGAGTATTTAAAGAATGCTAACCCTGAAATTCCGGTTCACTATGAGGGTGCAATACGCAGTAAGCGCTGGGCATATGATGTTGTGTCAAGAATGTACGGTACACCTGACCTTATGAGAAAAATTCTCAAAGGTACAGCAGGTGATAAGTATAAGGGCAAGCCATTCTTCCAGTGTGAATATGCACACGCAATGGGTAACGGACCCGGCGGACTTGAGGAATATATGCAGCTGTTCTATTCATCAGACCAGTTTATGGGCGGCTGTATCTGGGAATGGGCAGATCATAGTGTTTATGATGAAAATGCAAAATACAAGTGGACCTATGGCGGTGACCATAACGAGCCTATCCACGACGGCAATTTCTGCGTGGACGGTCTTTTCTATCCTGACCGTAAGCCGTCAAGCGGTGCGCTTGAAATGAAGGTGTGCTACAGACCGATAAGAGCAAAGCTGGTTAAGGAAAATATTTTTGAATTATGGAATACAAGAAGCTTTGCAGACAGCTCTGACATTAAAATTGATTTTGCTGTTTTGGTTGACGGCGAGAGCAAAGAGGTCGGCACAATCACAAGTATTATTCCTGCACAGGGAAAGAAAAAGGTGCAGATTAATTCAACGCATTTCAGCCAGACGGATAAGGATGTATTTGTAAACTTTGTTTATACTGACAAAAACAGCGGTGATGAAATTGCTGTTGAGCAGGTTGTAGTTTCAAGTGCACACCTTAAATGGGCAGATAATAAAACAAAGGCGGCTGAGATAACAGCGAATGGCAATACAATCCATGTTGCATTTGAAAACGGCAGTGCAGTGTTCCATAACAGGAAGGGACTTGTCAGCTACAATAAAAACGGTATTGAATATCTGAATCAGAATCCGTATGATAAGGAAAACGGCTTTGTACCGCATATCTACAGAGGCAGACTTGATAATGACCAGTATATGGTTATATTCTGGAAAATAATCGGTCTTGACTGTGCAAAGACAAAGCTTGTGTCCTGCGAGGTTAAGAGCAAGAGCGGTATTGATGGAAATATTAAGTATATCAGTACAGTGTATGATTTTGTAACAAGAGGCGTATTTGTTCTTGCAAGGGCACATGTTGATTACTTCTTTGATAAAAACGGCAAAATGACAATCAGCACATCCTTGTACAAGGTTTGTCCGCTTACAGACCAGCTCCCAAGATTCGGTGTTCATACTGAGCTTAAGAAAGAGCTTGAGAATGTAAAATACTATGGCAGAGGACCGATAGAGAACTATTCTGATTTCAAGGAGCATGCACCAATCGGAATCTACGAGACAACTGTTTCAGAAATGGCACATAAGTATATCAAGCCGCAGGATTCAGGCAACAGGGGAGATGTACGTTACAGTGTGCTTACAAACAAAAACGAGGCAGGCCTGAAGTTCACAGCCCTTTACAAATATATCAATTTCAATGCAAATCACTTTACACTCGAACAGCTTAAGAAGGCTAAACATATTGAGGATTTGCCGGATGTTGATACAACGTATGTAACGGTTGACGGCTTTGTAAGGGGAACAGGCTCAGGCAGCTGCGGACCTATTCCATCAAAGGAGCATATGATTGATTTCGGTTATTTCAAACCGCTCAATTTCTCATTTGAGGTTGAACCGCTTGGGGATGAATAACTATTAACTTAATACCAGTCACAACAAAAATCCGACTCATTGAGCCGGATTTTTTGTTGTGTAAATTATTGTTTACCAGTTATTTATATATCTGTGCAGTGTGTTTTCAATGCCGCATGCTACGGAATTTGGGTTATCCATTGTCTTATCACATCCGACACGGAATACCATTACACCGCCTGCACCACTCAAAAGAGCATATGCTGTTTTGTCGCCTGCAAGAGCAGGGGAGCAGAAGGTTCCTTCGTAAATCTGGTTTGCATCAGGTACGGTAAAATATTTGCTGTTCCAGTAATTTGCATCTTCAAGGTCTCTCCATGTTGCCCAATATGGACTGCCGTTTACAGGTCTGCCGTATGCCGCAATACCAATGTTGATTTTGCTGATATCGGCACCGTTTGCAACAAAGTCGCGCATGCCCTCCTCAGCCTGCTGGAGTGAACTCTGATAGCCGTCCGTGTCATTGCCATCATATGCCATAAATTGAATCTGGTCAATGCAGTCAAAGGTTTCCTGTGACAGACCAAGCTGACCTGCGGATAATGCAGTTGAGATGATTGACTCGGGTTTTACAGCCTTTAAATCTTTGCTGAGTTTCTGAATAAAGCTGTCATAATTTTTCCAGTCATCTGCACTTGCAGGGTATTCCCAATCTATGTCAACGCCATCAAAATCATATTTTGCTGCAAATGCGGCAATTTGATTTGCCACATCCTCCCAATAGCTTGCCATATATGTGTTAACGCCGTTATGACCATTGCCCCACGCACCGTCTGCAAGTGCAGTAACAATCAGCTTGACCTTATGGTCAGGGTTAGAACGGTTGGCAATGATTTCTTTTAATGCTGCAATTTCCTGTGCGAATTTTTCTTCACCCATTTCACCAAAATTCATTTGACCGTTTTCATCCCAGTGGACAGCGGCAAATACAATTACTGTGCTGTATACGTCATAAAATCTTGCATAATTCTTAACGTATTCATCACCTTTTGCAAGTATCTCTGTAGGTACATCGCCGTCAAGGCGCTGATATACAGTTACTTCAAAATCATCTGCATTTCGCATAGGCTCATTATAAAGTTTGATAGATCTGATTTTTACAGGTGTGCTGTCATCTCTGAACTTATCAATTGAAAGACGGATACAATCTGTTGTAACAGCGTCAAAGCTGCAAAGTCGCATATCCTGTATTTTTTCACTCTGATAAATTGTTACCCATTCATCATTGACAAGTGCCTGCAGTCTGAAATACTGTGCCTCGTTGCCCACCTCTTCAATAACAGCTGTATTAAAGGTGGTTACCTGAGCAAGCTTGATTTCAGCCACGCTGTTGTTGGTATCATCAAAACCCTCAGCAGGCAGTCTGTTTGGTGATTGCGCTGTCCAGCAGTTATTATTGTCTGCAAGCATGTTTTCTGCGTCAGGCTTTTCACCCTGCTTGAGGCTTTCAAAGGTTATAACAGCACCCTCGGCAAGATTTTCGGATTCAAAAGTAACAGGTGGGAATGTGCTGCTCTCATTCGAACCACCGGATACATTCGGAAAGTTTACCATTGTTACAATCATTGCACAAACAACCACACTGGATATAAGTGAAGAAATAACCTTTTTCTTACTGTCACAAAATACAAGCTGTGCTATTGCACATGCAAGTGCAAGGTATATTAAATACGGTAAAATACCATTTAGTCCGTTTGTGAATTTTGCAGCAGATGCACCGCTGTCAAGACCGAATATAAGCACAAAGCTGTAGATAAATGTTATTGTGCCCAAAACAGCAAAAACAGTGTGCATAATGTTAATTGCTTTAATACCTTTTATGCTGTCTTTTTTCTCATTTGCAAATGCTGTGAGTAACAAATAGCCGAAATTAACTGCTATACAAACTCCGATTACAGCAAACATAACAGGTATGAATTTGTCACCAAGCGGATAAAGCTGTGCAATCCAGCTGTATGCCCATTCGGCACCTCTAAGAAAAATGGCTGCACATACACTTAAAACAAAAAACAGGTATGAGCATCCCCGTGAATGAAAAACATTCCCGATTTTTTTTACAAATTTCATAATACTTTCCCCCTTATACAAAGCAGAATGCTTTGAAATATCAATAACAATATATCATATACAAAGGTTTTAATCAATACATTGAGAGAAAAACAGACCGAAAATAAAAAATCAAGGGTGATTCTTGATAGAATCCCCTTGATTTCGTCATTTTTTGGCCTCAAAAAAACAAACACTTATACTAAGTTTATCATTTTTATACTGTGCTGATATACTGCCATTCAGCTTTTCAGTGAGCACCTTTGCTATTGAAAGACCAAGACCTGTTGATTTTTCAGCATTCTCAACAGTATAAAATCTGTTGAACAGCTTGCCTGCCTGTATTTCGTCCATATTTGATGTGTGGTTTGAAAATATGATTTCGCCGTTATCATGTAGTGAAATGCTTAAATCACCATCACTGTATTTTATTGCGTTGCTTATAATGTTGCTGAATATTCGTGACAGTGCATTTTTGTCAAGCGTTCGCATTACCTTACTTTCACAAATCGCAATATCAGGATTAATTTGTGCATTTTTTAGTGCGGCATAATATGTTGAAATGCTTTCTTCAAGCACGCTGTTGAGTGACAGACTTTCATATTTCAGCTTATCGCTTGTTGATGTCACAACTGAGTATCTGAACAATTCCTCAGTCAGCTGTTTCATAAGTTCACATCTGTTTTTAATGATTTCAATATATCGTGCAGCATCGTCTGATTTTTCTTCATTTTCAAGAAGCTGAAGATATCCGCTTATTGCAGTCAGCGGTGTACGCAAATCATGTGATATGTTGGTAACGGCATCCTTAAGCTCTGCGTCACCCTGAATATATTTTCTTCGGTCATCACGCAGCCTACGCAGTTCGTTGTTAATATCAGCAGCAAGTGCGCACATATGCCTGTCACGACAGGAAATCGAAATGAGCGTATTGGTGTCGGTATTAAGTCGCTCGGCAAAAGCCTTGCTAATCTCATCGGCTGACTTTTGCAGCAAATGAATTTTTATGCATAATACAATTATAACTGAAATCAGGGCGGCAATTATAACCGATAACCAAAGCTCCATAGTTATTCCTTTACTTCAAATCTTTTTTCTTGAATGCCAAAACACCGCAGATGTTCACTGCAACTGTTATGATTGATGAATATATAAGTTCAACAGGGAAGTGAATTTCCTGATTTGCCATTAATATACCCTGACCGGTCGGCAGGAATACTAACAAGAATTCATATAGCTTGCGCCTGAATCCTGAAACATATGCGGGGTTCAGGATTTCATCACCGAATTCTACCTGTCCGTCTGCTGAAATGCTTATAAATTCACGGGTGAATTCAGGCTCCTGCAGCATATTATAAAAAGCACTTGCTCCGACCATTAAAACAAAAGCAAGGAGGATTGCTGCAACGGCAGTTATTGCTTTGTTTGTTGACAGCATACACAGCATTGTTAAAATTGCAGTCAGTGCGGCGGTGAGAAAAAGACCGATAAGTATATTTGCAAGCAGACTCGCAGCACCGCCCTGCCAGCCACCCAGATAAGGTACAGCGGCGAGTCCACCGATAAGCATTGCACAGTAAATTACAATGTTGCCTGCAAGGCAGGTGATGAAATTGGCAAGGTAAATATTTGTGCGAGTGTGTCCTAAAACAATTTTGTTTCTAATTGTGCCTTCGCTGTATTCCGTACCTAAAAAAAGTGATATGAAAACGGCATAAAATATTCCTACAATCGGCATAAGATTAAAATAACAGCTGTTTAAGTATGTGATATTGTTATCGGGATTAAGGTCCTGATATTTTGTTGCACTTGCTCCGCTGTTTATTGCCGCAAATACTGACAATGTAAGTGCGGCAATCAGTGTTATCCAGAAGATTTTGTCCTTTTTCAATCGGTTAAAATTTGCTGATAAAAGCTTACTCATTTTCATTACCTCCCAGAATGCTGATGTAATAGCTCTCAAGACTTTCGTCGCGCTCCTGCATAGCGCTGACCTCGCAGCCTTTTGCCGCAAGTTTTGTAACAAGCTGTGATACATTGATTTTTGAATATATATCAGCCTGTGTCTGAGAGATAATGTCATATTCAATATTGAGCTCGTCAAGCACAAGTGCAAGCAGCTTAGTATTGTTTACTTCCATTCTTACTGCCTTGCGGCAGTTCTTTTCAAGCTCCTGTGCGCTGATTTCTTTAACGATATGTCCGTGGTCAACAAAGCCGTAATGTGTAGCAAGCTTTGAAAGCTCGTCAAGAATATGACTTGATATCAGAACGGTTATCTGCCTTTCACGATTCAGCTTTAAAATCAGCTCGCGTATTTCAATAATACCCTGTGGGTCAAGTCCGTTTACAGGCTCGTCGAGTACAAGAAAATCGGGATCACCTGCAAGCGCAACAGCTATGCCGAGTCTTTGTCGCATACCGAGTGAAAAGTTTTTTGCCTTCTTTTTGCCTGTGTGTTTAAGTCCGACCAGCTCGAGCAGTTCGGGTATTGTGTCAAATGAAGGCAAACCAAGTATGCGGTATTGCTGTTTCAGGTTATCCTCAGCCGTCATATCCAGATAAATGGACGGCGTTTCAACCACAGCACCTATTCTTCGTTGTGCCTTTGAAATCTCTTTGTCAGTGCTTTTTATTCCGTAAAGTGTGTAATTGCCCTTAGTCGGGTTTTGCAGGGCACATATCAATCTTATAAGCGTTGTTTTGCCTGCACCGTTTTTTCCGACCAAACCATAAATTGCACCCTTTGGCACATGCATTGTAAGGCCATTCAGCGCCTTGAAGTTTCTGTAGCTTTTGCACAGTGAATTTGTTTCAAGAACATAATCCATAATAAAGCCTCCTTTAGTTGATGACCTTATTTTAACTGTTGGGTTTTAAATATCGGTAAAGATAGTGGTAAAGAAAAGGTTAAGATAAATTAATGTTTAGCGTATTAAATGGTGTTGCATTTTACATCGTAGGGGTGAACATCGTTCGCCCGCCAACATTATCGTTGTACCTACGGGCGAACGATGTTCGCCCCTACGTTGGTGCAGATTACGTGATTTCGTAGGGTGCGATGTGAACCCTTTTGTCACTACGTGACATTTCCTCTGACAGGGGAATAACATCGCACCGCCACATACCAACGGAACGATGTGGGCATCGTTCCCTACGATTGTTTATCCAACACTTATTAAGATAAACAATAATTTATTTTATAACTCTATCATCTTAAATCCGATACCCCATACAGCTTCAATATAATTTTTACCGCCGGTATCCTTCAGCTTCTTTCGCAGGTTACTGATATGCACCTTAAGGGAACTTTCCACACAATCGGGTGTATCCTCGCTTATTCTGTCAAGCATTATTGATTTTGTTATTACCTGTGTCGGATTTTCCATAAGCAGTTTTAAAATAGCATATTCCGTTTTGGTCAGTTTAACATATTTGTCATCTACAAATACCTTATAAAGTGTTTTATCAAGAACTATATCATCAAAAATAAGTCGGTCAGAATTCTGATTTGCTGAATATTTTCTCAGAGCAACCGATATTCTGGCAAGCAGCTCTTTCGTGTCAAATGGTTTCGTAATATAGTCTGCAGCGCCGCCGAGCAGCATATCAACCTTGCTGTCTATCCCTATTTTAGCACTGACTATGATTACAGGTATTCCTTTTATTTTCGGCAGTACTTCCTCACCGTTAAGCCCGGGAAGCATCAAATCAAGCAAAACAAGGTCGGGCGTGTGGCCGGATAAAAACATTAATGCCTCCGTGCCGGAATATGCACGGGATGTGAGATAGCCTTCCTTTGTCAGCAGCTCTTCAAGCATATTGCCAATATTGATATCATCATCAATTATCAAAATGTTTTTCAATATAATCACTTCCGTTATCATCTTCTGCTTGTATTATAATAGCTTGTGCAGATAATAGCAAATAAATAATTATTAAGATTATCTTACATTTTATTTATCGCTGTGCAGTCTGTTTTGCATAATGTTTAAATATGCAGTATTGATTAAAATGAAAGCCTGTCTCAGATTATCTGAAACAGGCTTTTGCTGTATTTTATTTAGGGCATGTGTATCTCGGCTGATTTTTACTTCTATTTCCATATTCAATAGCATTTACAGGACAGTGGCATATGCACGCCATACAGTGTGTGCAGTTATCCTGCCATACAGGTCTGCCGTTTTTAATAGAGATATTATTAAGAGGGCAGAGGTTTTCGCATTTGCCGCAGGAAATACAGCTGTCCTTTACATAAAATTTCTTTGCGTGAACAATCAGCGGGTAGAATACATCATTTACAATACTGCTGTATGCCTTATCAATAAATGATGCGGAATTTACAGACAGTTTTTTGTTGTTCTTAATCATTTGTGCTGTTCTGTCAATTTCAGGCTCTGACTTTTCAATGATTTTCAGTGCTTCGGTTTTGTCAGGTGCATTAAACATAGCAATATAATTTTCCGGCATAACAATTTCGGCACAGCCGAGAAATTTAATGCCAAGTTTTTTGCAAAGCTGATTAATATATTTTTCGGCATTTCCTATTTCTCCGCCGCAGGTCATTACAAAGTATGCACTGTGATTTCCGTTTTGCCTGATTTTTTCAATCCATTCTTCAACAATTCTCGGTATTCGCCATGCATATGTAGGCGTTACGAAAATCAATTTTTCATCTTTATCAGCAGAATATGTTTTTTCGGCTTTTATATATTCGTTGATTGACAGAAGCTTGTCACCTGTTATGTCAGCAATGCGTTTAGCTGCATAGGTACTGTTGCCTGTGCCCGAAAAGTATAAAATCATAAAATCACCATTTTATTCAAACTCATTTAAACAGATTACTCTGCCTGTGAAATCAGATACAATTATGCTTCCATTATAGTATGCAGCAGAACCGAATATCGGTGCACCGATATTAATGGTTTTTTCAATTGCTCCATCTGCTGAAATAATGTAAAGCTTACCATCGGATGCACCGAAAGCAAGTGAACCATCAGACAATTGGAGTAAGGAGGGCTCAATTGTCTGCGAATCACCGCTTGTATAAGGTGCAGTATAAATCATCGCCTTGCCGATTTGTATTTCCTGTACAATTTCACAATTTTTAATATTAAATGTTATCAGTCCTTTATTTGCTGTAGGAATATAAGCAATATCACCTATAACAGTCGACTGTGCACTTGAGGAAAAATTATAACCCTCAAAATCTTTTTTAGTTGTGATTTCACCTGTGTTGGCATCGACAATCATAACAGCATCCGAGTCAGCAACAATCAGTGTGTTGTCATCAACAATGGCAGGAGTTGAACTGCGGAAGCGGATATCCTCATCCTTGTTCTTCCAGAGCTCCTTTCCTGTGTTTTTATCAAGAGCAATAAGTGCATCCCAATGAGAGCTTACGAGCAGCTTGTCACCGGCAACAACAAATTCAGCAGGTGAGCCTTCACCGTGATTCCTTATATTTTCCCATTTCTTTTCGCCTGAATTTATATCAAGTGCAGTTATTGCTGCGGCACAGCCCGTATAAACAACATCGTCGGATGCACATATACCGACACTTGTGCCGAGTGAATTTGCAAGTTCAACGGTTGTACTCCATTTTTTCGTACCGTTTTGTGAATCAAGGCAGTAAACATTACCCTCACAATCCTGTGCAATAAGCAAACCATTTTCAATGATAAGATTATTTTTAACAGAATTCTTTGTGGCAAAGTTCCATAAGACAGAGCCGTCCATCGGATTCAGGCAATAAATGCCGCAGGTGCGGGGATAATCCTCATTAACCGTTGCAACATAAACCTTGTTATCATCAACAACTGTGTTGCAGAAGAGAATATTGCCGTCGAGCTGTGCTGTCCATTTGCCGTTTTCAACATCTGAAACAGTGCCGTTAAAGTCATAATAGGTCATATTGGTTGTGATAGAACCATCCTGTGCAATATGAATCATTCTTGCACCGCTGACAGAGGAATCAATGCCGCCGCAATCGGGACGGGCTGTACTGATATTGAGTACACCTTCGTTTTCTTCAATATAATTATAATGATAATGACCGAAAACCCATGCTATAAGATTATGCTTTTTCAAATCTAGTTCCTTGCGATCGAAGGATATAACATAATCATCAGTTGGCGGAATATTGTGATTAAACATAACGACCTTCATATTTTCATCTGTATTGGCAAGATCATTTTCAAGCCAGCGCCAGCGGTCATTTTTATTATAGCCTGATTTTCTGTCGCCGCCTGTTTGGAATGGTGTAACAACGTAGTGAACATTGCCGACCTCAAAGGAATACCATACAGGACCATAAAGGCTTTCAAACAGCTCCTCGCCGTATTTGCCGTCAACATAATCGTGATTGCCGATAATATAACGCACAGGAATACCCATATTTTCAGTGTTCATATCCTCAATATGCTTTTTAAGTCCCGGCTCATAACAGATGTCACCTGTATGTATAAGGAATGCAGGTTTTTCATTTTCTGCTATATCCTTGAGATAGTTTATCCATTCACCAACACCGTTTTCGCCGATTTCAGTATCTGAAATCTGCAGGAAGCTGTGAGCCTCACCTGCTGCTATATCAGATTTTTCGAGATTAAAATCATATCCGTCAGATTTGTTTTTATCGGCAGGTATATAATAATTCTCTGTAGTATATCCTGCCGGAGCAGTAACTGTTATAAAGCGCGTTTTTTTGTATCCTTTTAATGTGAATTCACCATTTTCATCTGTTTTTACAACATTGCGTCCGTCAGATACGCTTACATTTGCAAGCGGCTCACCCATAGCTGTAACAGTTCCTGAATATCCGCCTGTGCTACTGCCGCGCACGCAGAAGAAAATAATAACTGCAGCAGCAATAATAATTATTGGAATTAAAATCATTAAAATCGTTTTTTTATTCATAACATTTTTCCTCCTTTATATCATTGATATACTCTGACATAATCAATTACAAAATCTGCGGGCATAAGCTTTTCGGGATTATTGCGTATATCACCTGCCCATGTGAATTTGTTATCTGTATTTTCGGGGTTTGCATTGTCCTTACCTGCAATTTCTACAGATACCAAAAGAAATTCAGCCACCTGTGAAACACCAAAATCAGTGCGCCATGTCTCTTTTCCGTTTATGTAAAAAATATATTCCTTTTCGGTCCAT
>JAIDVA010000352.1 GCA_029059925.1 Eubacterium sp.
CAATAATAATTACGATGATTTTGATGATAGCTATGAGCAAACAACCGAAGAAAATGAGGAATTACTTGCAGATCGCTGTCAGTATGTTTTAGCAACAGGCTATGATGCAGATGGAACCTGCTATCAACTTGTTGGTGAAGATTATGAAAGTTATGACAAAAGTATAATAAGATTTGGTGTTATTAAAGATAATCAGTGGTTGGTTGAAATGACCTCTAATGTGCCGTTTTTGGATGAGTATAATTGTATTTACGGTGGACAAGATGAGAATGGTGAATATAATCTTGAGGGTTATAGAACATTAAATTCCATTATAGAAAAATCAGACGAATCAAATATTTTTGATCGATTTGGCTACATTGGAAATGGATGCTTCTATTTAAAAAGCAATAGAGCCTCTAAAACGATTACAATCGTTGAGCAATTGTGTACAATAGTATTTTGGAATGCAGAAACAAATTCTCAAAAAATAATAAACAATGTTATTATGAGTGATACAGATTATTATAATTCAGATAATGATTTGTTGATATCGGTACTTGCAGACCATTTGTTTGCAATTAGCAATAATCAATTTGCCGATATGGATGTTCAATTATTAAATACAAAAAATTTTGAAACAAAAACTATTTTTACACAACATTTCGATATTAATTCAAGTTGGTCAAAATATAAAGTTTATCAAAGTTCTGAAAGTCTTTTCTATGTGGAAAAAGACAATTCTTTTTACAATATAAATGGTAATAAAGAGTTTGAACTTGATTTTGATAATGTTCAAGAAATGGGTCGATTTGATAATGGACAATGTGAATTGATTACTCAAGTAGAATCCGGTGGAAGATACAGAGTTGTAATCAATACATCCGGAGAAGTTATAAGTAATGAAAAAATAGACTAAATAAAACCGTGCAGAATTTCTGCACGGTTTTATTATATCATATTTATTTTTTTCTGCTCTCAGCTTTTAATCTTAAGCCCTTGTCCAAAATTGTTTTTCTGAGGCGGATTGATTTAGGTGTTACCTCAAGCAGCTCATCATCTGCAAGGAATTCCATACTCTGTTCAAGTGAGAGTGTAGTTGGCGGAACAAGCTTGAGCGCTTCATCCGAACCGCTGGCACGTGTATTTGTTACATGCTTTTTCTTACAAACGTTGCAGACAATATCCTCGTCCTTTGCACATTCACCGACAATCATACCCTCGTAAACCTCGATACCCGGTCCTACAAAGAGTCTGCCTCTGTCCTGTGTATTCCAGAGTCCGTAGCCTGTGGTTGTACCCGTTTCATGAACTACGATTGAGCCACGGCTTCTTGTTGCAATATCACCCTTGTAATCCTCATAGCCTACAAACAGCTGGTTCATAATACCGTTTCCGTTTGTATCTGTAAGGAATTCAGAGCGGTAGCCGATAAGACCGCGTGACGGAATTTTGATTTCAAGATGTGTCATACCTGTTGAACGGGTATCCATATTTTCAATTTCGCCCTTGCGTGAGCAGAGCTTTTCCATAACAGCGCCGACATATTCCTCAGGCACCTCAATAATAGCAAGCTCTACAGGCTCGAGTGTTCTGCCGTCCTCTCCCTTTTTCATGATAACCTGAGGACGGGATACCTGGAATTCATAGTTTTCTCTTCTCATTGTTTCAATGAGGATTGAAAGATGAAGCTCACCTCTGCCTGACACCTTGAAGGTATCCATTGAGTCGGTTTCTTCAACACGCATGGAGACATTTGTCTCAACCTCTTTGAAAAGTCTGTCACGCAGATTACGGGAGGTTACATATTTGCCCTCTCTGCCTGCAAACGGTGAGTCATTAACAATAAAATTCATTGCGATTGTCGGTTCGTCAATTTTAATAAAAGGAAGTGCCTCAACGCAGTTAGGGTCACAGGCAGTTTCACCTATATTAAGATCTGCAATACCTGCAACGCATACAAGGTCACCGAATTTTGCTTCGGTGCAATCAATTCTTTTTAATCCCTCGAACTGATAGATTTTAGAGAATTTAACGTTTTCCTGTGTTCCGTCCTGCTTGCAGAGAACATAAGGCGTGTTAGCCTTTATTGAACCTCTTTCAACTCTGCCGACACCGATACGTCCTACATAATCGTCATATTCGAGTGATGAAAACAGAATCTGAGCAGGTCCGTCAATATCACCATCAGGTGAGGGAATATGCTCAATAATTGCATCAAGCAGTGGTCTCATATCGCCCTCGCGAACATTTGGGTCAAGGCTTGAATAGCCGTTTCTTGCTGATGCGTATACAACAGGGAATTCAATCTGTTCATCGTCTGCGCCAAGCTCAATGAAAAGGTCGAGTACCTCGTCAACAACCTCTTCAGGTCTTGCACCCTCACGGTCAACCTTGTTTACAACAACAAGCGGTTTTTTATGTAAACCGAGTGCTTTTTTCAGCACAAAGCGTGTCTGCGGCATACAGCCCTCAAATGCGTCTACAAGCAGCAAAACGCCGTCAACCATAGTTAAAATACGCTCAACCTCGCCGCCGAAATCAGCATGTCCGGGTGTATCAACAATATTAATCTTTGTATCGTTATAATGGATAGAGGTGTTTTTTGAAAGAATGGTAATTCATGTATCTTATACACATCGGAAGCTGCCGACGATAAGGCTCGTGTAGATA
>JAIDVA010000353.1 GCA_029059925.1 Eubacterium sp.
AAATATTTTAAACAGCTCTATTCGGTTGGAATTCCTGCCACACTGAATATGGCACTTCCATCATTGCTGATTACTGCCCTGAATGGAATACTTGCACAGTATTCACAGATGTATGTGCTTGTTCTGGGTATTTATTATAAATTGCAAACCTTTATATACCTCACATCAAATGGTATTGTTCAGGGTATCAGACCGCTTGTCGGATATAATTATGGAGCAAAGGAATATAAAAGAGTAAAGCAGATACACAATATTGCCTTACTTATGTGCAGTATAGTAATGCTTATTGGTATGTTGATTTGCTTGTTGGGTGCTGATAAATTGATGAGTATGTTTACGACAAGTACACAGACTATAGAATCAGGTGCAGCGGCCTTAACAATTATATGCTGGGGATTTGTTCCGTCATCAGTATCTGTCATTACCTGCGGAAGTCTGGAGGGACTCGGGAAAGGGATGCCTTCACTTGTTATTTCATTGATTCGATATATTGCAATTATACCTATTGCATACCTGATGAGCAGAATAATGGGGGCAGTTGGTGTTTGGCATTCTTTCTGGATTACTGAGATAATTTCATGTATGCTGTCATATCTTCTTTACAGACGCAGCGTGAATATCGAAAAAAGAAAATAATATAACAAATCACGCAACTTGTTTGCGTGATTTGTTATATTGTGATAAATCTTTGCATAGTAATAGATAGAAACTGTAAAGGAGACCTATTATGGAGCTGTGTAAAGAATACAAATCTATGTGCCTTAATGAAAGCAGGGAAAATTTGGCGGAAAATTTTGAGCTTGACTTTCAGGAGAATTTGCCGCAATATCTTGATGATATTGACAGAGTAATCAAGTGCAGCGTGAACAGTGTTGTAACAAATTACGATATGAGTGATTCGAGACTCACTATTCATGGTAAAACAATTATTTGCTTTACATATATGAATAAGGATTCATGTACACTGTCAAATATCTTTGAAGAGGAATTTACTAAATCTGTTGATATTGATAATGCTGAGCTTGTCAGCTTTGCTGATATCAGACTCAATACAAAGTATTCAAGCTTCAGACTTATTAATCAGCGCCGGATTGATGTTCACACCTCACTGTGTGCCCACATATGTGTTTATCGTAAAAATACAGGTAAGTGTTTAACAAACTGTAAAAATGCTTTTACAAGGCAGATGACGATGGATTGCCTTATAAATAAAAATGCAGGTATATGTTCCGCTGAATTTGATGAAAGCTTTTCAATAAGTGAATCAGGCTCACAAATTAAAAACATTGTTAATACATACAGTATATGCTATCT
>JAIDVA010000354.1 GCA_029059925.1 Eubacterium sp.
TTTAATTTATCGGCAGCATACATAAGATTTTTTATGTCATCATCAACAAGCTTTCCGTTCTTATCCGGCGGAAGATTTATAACCATTATGTTACCGCTTTTTTCTAAAATGCGGTAATTTTTTATTATTTCTTCCACATCAGTAAGCGGTTTGCTGTTATATTCATCGCAATAAAACCAACTGAATTCTTTTCTTGAACAGATAGTATATTCAAAAGGCAAATAATATTCTTTGCCGCCGAATGTATAAATTTTAGGATCATCCTCACGGCACATATGCGGATCCCATAATCTGAAATCACATGGGAACATACGAATGGGATCACCATACTGATAGTTTTTAGGCAAATATCTTTTACTTGGAATTCCTTTTCGATTGTTGAATTTGCCGATAGTGTTGTTAATTGATATTTGACAGTTAGGCTGCATGGATTTAACATGATTATATATTCTGTCTATCTGCCATCTGCGGCAGGTTTTATCCCACTCGCCGTCAAGCCACAGCTCAATTATTTCGCCGTATCTGCCGTCCATAAGTTCTGTCAAATGCTTTTCCATATATCTGACATAGGCTTCATCATTTTTGTAGCATTGCTCATGTCTGTCCCAAAGTGAATAATAAAGCCCAAGCTTTATTCCGTATTTTGCACAGGCCTTTGAAACCTCTTTAACAACATCCGTTTTAACAGGTGAATAATTAACAGAATATTTCGTTGTGCGTGTATCCCAAAGACAAAAACCGTCATGGTGTTTTGTAATCAGTATAACGTAATTCATTCCTGCCTCATATGCAGTTTTTACCCAGCTGTCCGCATCAATTGCAGTCGGATTATAGCTTTCGATAGGCAATTTACCATCGGACCATTCAGTATTATTGAAGGTATTAATGCCGAAATGTATGAACATACCGAATTTTCTGTCCATCTGTGCTTTTTGTCCTTCACTTGGCTCTAAAGATGGGACAGGCATATTGGGATATTTTTTTGGATAAGGTTCTTTTTTTGAAAACAACATGGGTAGTCCTCTTTTCCTTGATTTTTACTATAGTAATACAAAAGTTAATTGTTAACATTATCTGAAATCATCTCAACAAGCTCATCTGCATAGACAATTTCGATATGCTCATCAAGAAGTGATACAAGATAATTCAAATCCTCAATCGAGGTTGACCATGGATGAATGTTAATATAGCTGTATCCGTTTTCTGAATTGATATCACATGGCAGTGAATTTATTTGGGCAGCGAACTTTTCAATCCATTCTTTTGAAATTTTTTCATCAGGATTTTCAGAAGCGAACCAGAAAGAGTGCTTAGCACTTATAAAAGGCTTATTATTGCTGAATAATATTTTTCCGCCAAGTGCTTCATATTTTTCTTCTATCTGCATTAAACCGCCGTTAATACTGTCTTTTTCTGAATAAAATTCAAGTGCTTTGCTGAGCTTTGCAGTGCTTTTGCTGTTGTCAAGTATTGTGATGGTTTGAAGGTCTGCTTTTTCCATCGCAATAATACTTTCATTCACAAAGCTATCAAGTGCAGATTCGTTATATTTTGTCGGGTTGATATAACCCATGCCGGATACACCGCAAACAAATCTGTCATTATCTGTTGCCATATCGTAAATATACTGCAGGGCTGTTGGTGCCAGCTTATACATCATTGGCGGTGCAGTCCATGACAGCTTATAATTGTTTGCTGAATTTACTCTGTCATAATAATGCTCTCTGAAAGGTATGGTTGTCTCATACCACTGAACGTTGTCACCGTCACTCATTACAAGTGCAATATAATGCTTGTCACTCTGAGGTGTTATGTTTTCAGGCTGATTTTTTTGCCTTATAGGCTGCGTAAACTCAAGTGATGAAAGTAAGCTGAGGTTGCTGCAATGATCTGATGGAATAACGGTTATCGCACTTTTGCTTGCCTGTTTAACATAACCAAGCTCATCACTGCTCCAGCCAAAGGCAATTGCATTTTCATTTGCCCAGTTAAATACTTTCTCTCTGAATTTGACCTGTGATTTATCCTTTTCGTCGGTATAAAAACAAAATGCACTGACTGCAACGGCGTAATCACGCAGTGTTATCAGCTCAGGAGATTGGTGAATAATAAGATTTTTGTTAAGTCTGTCCTTATATTTTTCAAAAATATCTTCTTGTGTTACGGTATATTGACCATTGTTTTTTAATGTCAGATCCAATTTAACTTCAAAGCCTATTTTTTCCATATCCGCTTTATGAGACAGCGGAACAGCAAGCCAGTTTTCCATTCCGGAAATGGTGAATGCCATATTAACAGTGCAATTATTACCTTCCTCAAAAACAACACAGCCATGATTTTTAACGAGATCTGCATTTTCATTTATAAGGTCTTGCAGGCTGCTGACCTTTTTGATTTCAATATTGCTGTTTTCCTGCAAATATTTTTCAAGAAAAACCATGTTTTCGCCGTCTTCAATATATATTTTTGCTTCGCTTTGGGCAGCTAAGCCCTGCAGCGACGACACTATGGAATATTCGCTGTCACTTATATCTGCCTTGTTAATTACATAGATAACTGATTTTGGAGCATTAATAGTTGGAAGAACTGCTGTATCCCTTGTGTTTTCTGCTTTTGAACAAGCAGTAATGCAGAAAACAAGGCTGACAATTATCAGGTAAAGTATAGATTTTTTTAATAATTTCATAGCGTTATCCCTCTTTAATATTGTTGTCACGCTGTGCAAAATGAAGTATAACAGTGATAATCTGCAGAATAACCACAGCAAATGCTCCGTATGCAATACTGAAGCCATTAGCTATAGCGGTAATACTGAGAATACCGAAAACAGTTATTGCGATAACAGAAAAAATCAGATTTCTTTTAAATCCATTTTTAGTAAATGAAAATAATGATATAATGGCTGACAGAAGTGAGAATATAATAACTGAAACAAAAGTAATCAGGCAAATTATATTTTCTGTGCTGCCGAATACAGCGTCTGAATTAGAAATAATATTTTTAATTAATGATATAAGCCCTATATTTTGATTGTTGATTTTGAAAATCGGCATAAGCAATGCAACTATTGGCAGCACAAATGAAATCAATCTGATTATTGCAATTGCTGAGCCTATGGATGACTGTTTAATACCATTTAACAAATTGTCGATAAAGTCCCATTCCTCTTCTGCTTTTGCAGCATCCTCAGCCAAACGTTTATCATAGTCGTAGTGCATTATGTTAGCACCGCACTGCGGACAGTTCGTTTTAAAATTAAATGTTTTCAGCTTAGTACTGCATTTTGGACATTTATTCATTTTCGGCACCTCCCTTTGATAATTGCTTTGCCTCTTCTTCTCTGCGTATTTTTAAATCAGCACGAATTTTTTCAAGCTTTTCACCCTTCAAATCATAGAAGAAATAAGGAACAAGTGCCATAAGACCGAAGATTTTTGGAATGAAGGTGAAGAGTGCCCATATCCATAAGTCTGTATGTTCACCTTTGACTGCAACTGTATCACCGGCTGCACCTGCAGCAAAAGAAAGACCAATAATAGGGAGCAGTGCTGTACCGATTGAGGTTGAAACGGAGCCTGTCAATTTGCCGACAAAGGTTAAAACAGAGAAGCTTACACCCTCATTTCTTTCACCTGTTTTCCATTCCATATAGTCAACGGTATCACCAATCATTTCAGTAGGGATAACCATATTAATTGTCTGGAAGAAAGAGAATATGAAATTCTGAAGCATTAAAAGAATAGAAATAACGATTACATTAGTATTGTAGAAATTGAGACCGCAAAGGAATACTGCAGTTCCTACAACAGCACCGCTTGCTGTACTCATCATTACAATCTGTCTGTTATCAAATTTCTTTTTTAATTTAGGAATAAGGAGATATGTTAAAAATCCTAATAATGCACCCGGAAGATTTATCCACAAAACAGCTGAGTTAAGATTGAGTACTTCGGAATAATAGTATGTTTGGAAAACACCTGAAACACCGCCCAATGTTCCTAATACATTTGAAATTATGATTAAAAGCAGAGGCTTATTTTTAAATAAAACCTTAAAGCCGTCAATGACTGATGGCTCCTTGACTGTCTGCACAACTCGCTCCTTGGTTTTCCATCCTGCAAGGGAGAATAAGCCCATTCCAACTGTTCCTGCGATAATTGCAAGGATAAGGAAGTCCTGAGACAGAGTAAGCTTCCAGACACCGTTATTACTGAAGTCCATCATAACAACAAGAACAGTGGTTGACAGATTGCCAAGTATGCTTGAAATAAATCTTGCTGTTGAAATTGCTCTGGTTCTGTCTGCCGGCAACGGTGAAATCGCTGTGCTCAAGCCCCAGAACGGTACATCACCTAAGGTATAGAAAAATTCCCATATGAAATAAGATATGTACATATATACTATTTTTACTGTGGTGGATTTTGCATCTGCAAGAATTTCAGGACCTGCAAACAGCATTATTGTTGTTATTGATAAAGGAATTGGCACAAGCATCAGATAAGGGCGAAGCTTTCCATATCTTGTTCTTGTTCTGTCAATGATGCTGCCCATAAGCGGATCGTTGATTGTGTCCCAAATTCCCAAAAATAAAATCATTGTTGATACAGCCTCAGGCGGTATACCAAATACCTTTGTAAAAAACAAAGAAAGGTATCCGCCGGCAACAAGGTTATAGCCGAAAACCTGACCCGCATTTGCAAAGCCGTATGCTAAATTTTCTTTAACACCTACATAGTGTTTTTCTTTTCCCATTACTGATTCTCCTTTACTGCGATATTCTGTGTTGTGTTTAACATATAAAAGCAAGCTTTGCGCCGATTGATATGCATAACACAATCAGATTAAAAGTAATAATCTTGAAGCAGAATGCATTTTGCATTTGTATCTGTCAACAGTATAGTGCTTTTTTAAAATTATGAGAAGACATTCAACCGACGAAAAAATCAATTTTACGTCGCATAATATTCAATTTTCTTGATGAATGATTTTATTTTTGTTATAATGATGAAAAATATTATCAAATTGCAGGTGTTATTATGGCTGTAACTTTTTATTTTAACAATAGCAAAATACAGATTTTTAATATTTTTTCCGGTACATTGGATGAAATTGTACAAATGCATTCACACACTAAGCATGGTTATGAGCTTCATCTGATTGATGCAGGAAAAGGCTTTTTGGACACGGAAAACAAACGGTATAATTTATCAAAAAATGTTCTTTATGTTACAGGACCACATGTTTTGCATAAGCAAACTCCGGATTTAGAAAATCCAATGCATGAATTGTGTGTATATCTTGAAATACCTAATACTAAAAATACAGATATTACGGTTCAGTATTTTTCAAAACAAAGATTCTGGATAGGTAAAAGCAATGCTGCTATCCGTCAGATTTTCAAGCAAATGAACGAGGAAAATGAAAAGGAGAGCCTTTGGAAAGAAAGTGTTTTATCTTCTCTCGCAATAAGATTGATTATTGAAATGACAAGACTGTATTATCCGGATAATACGAATGCATTGCTGCCGCCGCAGGATACAGACTTAAATGAAAGCCGTTCGTGGATATTGGACCAGTTATTACTTGAGGATTGCAGTAATGTAAAGCTGGAGGATTTTGCAAGAGGAATGGGTGTTTGTCCGCGTCAGGCAGAAAGAATTATTAAGAATTACTATGGCTCATCATTTAAAAAACTTCGGTATGAATCTAAAATGGCAAAGGCTGCCACAATGCTTGAGAGGGAGGATATATCTATTGAGGAGTGCTCTGCGCGCTGTGGGTATTCATCTTTTACAGCTTTCAGTGCTGCATTTAAGAGAAAATATAAAATGACGCCTAAGGAATATCAAAAACGTTACAAAGCATAACGTTATACGAATCATTTTGCAAAAGAATCTATACTATGAGCATAAGCTGACAGCAGATATAAATGGAAATATGCATTGCTGTAAGGTTTGAAATGTGTGTACCTATTTATTTTGCTGTATTAAGCATTCACTTGAGAATGTTTTTGATTTATGATATTCTTAAAGAAAGCGTAGGAGGTTGTTTATGAATATAGATAGAATAGATACTGCTTTGCCACAGCATAAATATAATTTTAATGTTTTTGATGCAGTTTATGTTAATAGCTCAGAGCAATATCAGCAAAAGGATTATGAGCGAATATTAAATACCGAAAGCAAAAAAAGCATACAGCTGTGGGCATGGAAAA
>JAIDVA010000355.1 GCA_029059925.1 Eubacterium sp.
CCCATAAGAGATGATCCAATCTGTGTTGCAAGGCGGATACGCTGTGCCTCGCCGCCTGAAAGCGTTGCTGCCTCACGGGCAAGCGAAAGATATTCAAGACCGACTGAATTAAGAAATTCAAGTCTTTCTTTTATTTCGTTTATTACAAGCGTACCAATCAGCTTTTCTCTTTCTGAAAGCTCAAGGCTGTTTATAAATTCAAGCTCCTCTCCAATCGGCATTGAGCAGAATTCATGAATGTTCTTGCCGCCGACTGTTACACTCATAATCTCAGGTGTGAGACGTGAGCCTTTACAGTCAGGACAGATACAGGTTGTCATAACCTGTTCAATATCATTTCTTGACCAATCAGAGGTTGTTTCGTCATATCGTCTCTTAAGATTTGATACGATACCCTCAAAGGTATTTTTATATGTGCCTGAGCCATATGAGGTTACACGCTTCATAGTCAGCTTTTTATCGCCTGTACCATAAAGAATAGCATTTAACCCATCCTTTGGAATCATCTCAACAGGAACATCAAGTGAAAATCCGTATTCCTTAGCTAATCCCTCATAATACATTTTAGCAATTGAGCCGTCATTTATATTCCATCCGGATGCTTTGATAGCCCCCTGATTGATTGACAGCTTTTTATTTGGGATAATAAGCTCTGGATCAACCTCCTTATAAGCACCAAGACCGCTGCACTTTTTACATGCACCAAACGGATTATTGAAGGAGAACATACGAGGACTCATTTCCTCAATAACTGCTCCATGCTCAGGGCAGGCATAATTAAGAGAAAAAAGCTCCTCTCTGTCCCCTACTATATCAATAATAACTACACCATCGGAAAGGTGTGTTGCAGTTTCGATAGAATCTGTAAGACGGGATTTGATACTGTCATTGATAACAAGTCTGTCGACAATAACCTCTATATTATGCTTTTTATTTTTATCCATCTTAATTTCTTCGGATAAATCATATACCGCACCGTCAACACGAACACGCACAAAGCCTGACTTGCGCACATTATCAAGCTCTTTTACATATTCACCCTTACGTCCGCGAACAATCGGCGCCATAACCTGTATTCTTGTTTTATCCTCGAGCTTAAGAACAGAATCAACAATCTGGTCAACAGTCTGCTGCGAAATCTCTCTGCCGCACTTTGTACAATGCGGTATACCGATTCTTGCATAAAGAAGTCTGAGATAATCATAAATTTCAGTAACAGTACCGACTGTTGAACGGGGATTGCGGCTGGTTGTTTTCTGGTCAATTGAAATTGCAGGTGAAAGACCGTCAATATAATCAACATCAGGCTTTTCCATCTGACCTAAAAACTGCCTTGCATAGGATGAAAGCGATTCAACATATC
>JAIDVA010000356.1 GCA_029059925.1 Eubacterium sp.
CCCGGCCCCGCCATGCGCCTCAGCCCCATATGTATTTTATTTTAATCAGTTATTCGCATACTCTATCGTCCGCTGTAAAGATAAGCTGTTTGAAGAGCAAAAACGAATTATTGAGGAATATAAGGCAGTTGGCAGAAGAAAGGAAATTCAGGATACGCTCAAAAAATTAAAGGCTCAGTTTAAAGCGAAAACCATTGATATTCCAAAGGAACTTTGCTATCTTACAGGCGAATACAGACAGATGTATCTTGATGATATGGCCATTTGTCAGAGCTTTGCTACACTCAACAGAGAGATGATAGCCAATGCCATTTTATCAAATTTATTCGGCACAGAACTGTGTGAATATGAGCATTTTGAAACTATCCATAACTATATTGACCTTGAGAATAACCTTGTCAGAAAGGGTGCAGTGTCTGCACAAAAGGGCGAAATGCTTTTGATTCCGATTAATATGCGTGACGGCAGTTTGATTTGTGTTGGTAAAGGCAATGAGGATTGGAACTGCTCGGCACCTCATGGTGCAGGCAGATTACTCAGCCGTTCAGGTGCAAGAGATGCGTTATCAATGGAACAATATAAGGCGGAAATGGCAGGTATCTTTACAACCTGTGTCACCGAATCAACAATTGATGAATCACCTATGGCATATAAGAATAAGGATGAGATTGTATCACAGATAGAGCCGACAGCTGATATTGTTGCCCAGATTAAGCCTGTTTACAATTTCAAAGCAATATAAAAAGGTCACAGAGAAATTTACTCTGTGACCCTTTTGCTGCATATAAGACTATTTATCAATCTTTACCATTCCATTCAGTAAAGAATTCGTTAAGATATTCTAATATAAACTCATTTCGTTTTTCTGCTATTCTTTTTGCCTCTGTCGTATTCATAAGACTGGTTAATTTTAACAGTTTTTGATAAAAATGATTTATTGTAGTATCGTTGTTATTATGATAATCTTTTTCATTTGTATATTCTTTTATTGGTGTGTCTGGTAAGTGCATTGCTCTGCCTTTGCTGCCGCCATATGCGAATGCACGTGCAATCCCTATAGCACCTAAAGCATCAAGCCGGTCTGCATCCTGTGCTGTTTTACCCTCTAATGTATCAGGACAGTTTTCACCATTTCCGTTGAATGAGATTTTTGATATTTCACTGCATATCAGTTGAATCTTATCTAAGCTGACATTATTTTCAGTGAGGAATTTTTTTGCGTTTTTTAATGATTTACCGTCATCTCCTACTAATTTGCAGTCATCAACATCGTGCAGCAGGGCTATTATTGAAACCAGTTCAATATTGGCATTTTCCTTCTCAGCTATTTTATTAGCCGTTTTGTATACTCTGAGTGTATGGTAATAATCGTGACCGCTTGTATCATTCTTAAAGAATTCTTTTACAAATTCCAAGGCATTATTTATAAGACTGCTCATAGCTTTTCTCACTTTCAAAATTCTGCTTTAATTATATCATAAATAAATTGCAATATGATATATAAATATTAAAAATGCTTGGGGCAAATAATATATACTGTTGATTTTTGGAAATTGTTTTTGTATAATGCTAAAAGAATGTAATAATATTTATATATTATAAAAGGAGCGATATAAATGCTTGAATTTAAGGACCTTACCTTCAGCGTTGAGGAAAACGGCAGGGAAAAGGTCATTATAGATAATCTGAATTATACAATTGAGGATAATAAGCTGACAGTCATCACCGGTCCTAACGGCGGAGGTAAGTCAACTTTGGCAAAGCTGATTGCAGGTATTGAAAAACCGACAGCAGGCAAAATTTTATATAACGGTCAGGATATAACAGAGCTTAGCATAACAGAGCGTGCAAACCTCGGCATAAGCTATGCCTTTCAGCAGCCTGTAAGATTCAAGGGCATCAAGGTTATTGATTTGATTCGTCTTGCAGCAGGAGAAAGACTTTCAGCAGCAGGTGCGTGCGAATTCCTTTCAGAGGTTGGCTTGTGTGCAAGGGATTACATTAACCGTGATGTTGATGGCAGTCTCTCCGGCGGTGAGCTCAAGAGAATTGAGATTGCCGGTGTCATTGCAAGAAAAACACCGCTTTCTGTTTTTGATGAGCCAGAGGCAGGTATTGATTTGTGGAGCTTTCATAATCTTATCAAGGTGTTTGAAAAGCTGCAGTCCAAAAAGGAAAATACAATTATCATTATTTCTCATCAGGAACGTATTTTGAAAATTGCCGATGAAATTGTTGTGCTTGCTAACGGCAAGCTGCAGTCAAGTGGTACAAGGGATAATATGCTTTGTCAAGTGCTTGGAAATGCCGACGGCTGCCGTTTTTATTCAGAGGAAAAGTGAGGGATAACATATGGATCAGATTCAGAAAACACTGTTAGAGCAGGTTGCTGATTTGCACGAGGTGCCGAGCGGTGCATATAATATCCGCTCAAACGGTACAAGTGCAGGCAGAAATACAACTGCGAATATTGATATTGTTACAAAGACGGACAAGCAGGGTATTGATATTATTATCAAGCCTGATACGAAAAAAGAGAGTGTGCATATTCCTGTGATTATTAGCGAAAGCGGACTTGAGGAATGTGTTTATAACGATTTTTATGTAGGCGAAAATGCCGATGTTGTTATCGTTGCAGGCTGTGGTATTCATAATGCAGGCGATAAGCTTTCAAAGCACGATGGTATTCACACCTTCCATATCGGCAAAAATGCCAAGGTAAAGTACGTCGAAAAGCATTACGGCAGCGGTGACGGCAATGGCGAAAGAATTATGAACCCGCAGACCATTGTTGAGATTGATGAGGGCGGCAGCCTTGAAATGGAGACTGTGCAGATTAAAGGTATTGACTCTACAAAGCGTTTTACCAAAGCGAGGCTTGCTGATGATGCAAAAATTATAATTACAGAAAAGCTGATGACCCACGGCAGTCAGTTTGCCGAAACCACCTTTGAAGTGGATATGGACGGCGAGAACTCAAGTGCAAATGTAATTTCCCGTTCGGTTGCCAAGGATAAATCAAAGCAGGTGTTTTTGTCAAAAATTAATGGTAATAATAAGTGCTCCGGTCATTCGGAATGTGACGCAATCATTATGGGGGATGCTGTTATCAGTGCGATTCCTGAAATTACAGCAAATGACCTTGATGCGGCACTTATTCATGAGGCGGCAATCGGCAAAATTGCAGGTGAGCAGATCATCAAGCTTATGACTCTCGGACTGACAGCAGAGGAAGCAGAAGAGCAGATTGTAAACGGATTTTTGAAATAAAGTATAATATATGGCGAATGTGAGGTCTTATAAGACCTCACATTCGTTTTTTTATTTATTAATTTTTCAGTTAATCCAAATATTTATCAAAGGGCAGAATATTACCATTTTCATCCCAGCTTGTCTCAAGCGCTTTCGTGTAGGTATTGCCGTTTGAATCACTATATATCAAGCCGTCATCCTGTACTTTCAGACGATGATATGTATCAATAAACAAATATCCGTTGGAATCAATAAAGCAATCATCAGCCTTGTATAATTCGCTCTTTTCATTTACAAGGTAATATGTTTTGATATATCCGCTCATATCGCCCGGGTCAACATCAATCATATACAATTTATATCTTGTTCCGTTTTCTTCAAAATAGGGAATTCTTGTATAATCATAGGCTAATCCGTTTTTTGCATAATAGCCCTTACCGTAAATTCCTACTTTTTTGAAAGGTTCTGAATCAATTACAGTATGTTTGGCACGCTCTGTAAGCGGTATAATTTTGAAATATTCAAATTTCGTTGGCGAGGTAAATGTAACATATTCATATGGATTTGATGATAATGCAAACTGTAAATCATCGGATACTTTGAAGGAGTATTGTGAATAATAAGATTCTAACAAATTTTCCTTGTAATCATCAAAGTATGAACCTAATACACCAACTGCGCTTGCATAATCCTCATAGGATATATTCGGTGCAATCAATGTTGTGTTTGTAAGTTCAGCAATTTCCTCATAGGAGCAATCGAGATTGTTTTTAATGATTTCACTTATTTCAATCTCTTGGGCTAATACATTTTCGACAGCTTTAGATATTGTTCTTATGCTGAATTCATTTGTAAATTTAAATTTACCGCTGCCGGAAATATATGTGAAGTAATAGGTTCCGTAATTTTCACTGCTCGCTGCAGGCTGTATTCTGAGTGCTGTGGGTATGTACTGCCAATAAAATGCAATGCTGTCATCATAAGGATGCTCTTGCATATCAAACAATGTTATTTCATCAAGCATTTCTTCACTTGCTTTATACTTTTTCAAGGATAGCGAATCTAAATTATTTTTAAAGAGATTCATTGTTGATAATGCGAGCCTTATCTCATAATCATATTCTGCCGGAAAATCGGAGGGTACCATACCATAATCGCTCAGAAATTTGTAGTCTTCATTCGGTACAGAAAAATCCCGTTCAACTGTAAAAGCAATAAAATTATCAGAGTAATAATAACCGCTGATTGTTTCGTCACTTTTTACAGAAATATCAAGTTTTTCTTCATCAATAAAGCCTGCTTTGCCTGATGAAATGTAGTCACTCAATTCATCAAAGGTTTTGCATTCCCTGCACATATTCAGCGTATCCTGATAAGCATTTTTGTATTCATTATATAAATCATTTTGAATCGTGAAAAATCTATATCCGAAAAATACTGTGCAAATGATAAAAGCAATGGATACTATAAATGAAAGATTTTTGAAAAACCTTTTAAAATGATTATCGAATAGCGTATTGTTATTTGTATGATATTTTACATAATAAATCAGTGAAACAGATATCGGCAGCAGTATGAATAGGCTTAATACGATTAATGCAATAGCTACTTTTTTGTTTGGAAGAGCTGTTACTGTTGCAATATTTGAGTTGACTATCAATTCATAAAGATTATGGATATTGTTATACACTTGAGCAATTATATTTTTAAGTAAAAAATATATAAATACCGATGTTGCACCGCCGCAAAGGAAGTTACCGATAATCACAGGCAGTCTGTTGCGCCTGAGCATAAATCCTGCACTGATAAAAAATACGGCACAGCTCAGGAATATTGCTGCAAGTGTAATCGGCATTGCACCAAAGTCGCCGAATATATATTTATTCAGCAGATAATATGTTCCGCCTAGCCCTGCAAGCCATATGACAAAAGCGATTATGTCACCAATCGGAGTGTAGAAATCATTATGAAGTGCACCAAGGTTTTCTGCAATTTCTTCATAGTCACCCATTTTTTCAACTGCTAAATTCTCAGCAGCCTCAGCTTCATATCCGATTTCTTCATTAAATCCCTGTGCATTGAGAATATGGTCAGCCAGCTCTGTCTGCACAGCTTTTTTGCAGCTGTGATTAAAAATTTTTGATGTAGCACCTTTTATGTAATCCTCTTTATTCATTGTGCAAAATTAAGCACTTTGGCAACAGAAACAGTATATTCTTTGAATTCCTTTTTCTTTTCCGCCAAGTGGTGCAAACCTTTCTTTGTTATATGATAATATTTTCTTTTTCTGCTGTCTGCAATCTGCCAGTAGCTTTCGGCAAACTTTTCTTTTTCAAGCGAATGGAGAATTGGGTAGAGCGTACCCTCTTTTAAACAGAAGACATTGTCACTGCGTTTTTCAAGTTCTTTAATGATTTTGTAGCCATACATATCTTCCTTTTCAATGATGGAAAGGACCAATGTCGGCGTGCTGCCTGTCAGCAGCTCTTTGCTGATTTTCATAATATATCTCCTATAAAAATAATACCAAGATGTTCTATGCATAGAGCATCTTGGTATTACGTTATCATATATTATTGTATTTGTCAATATTACTTTGATGAATTATTAGATAAACAATAATTTTTGTTATTAAATAACAATAAACAGGAGCTGTTATACTGAACAAGTCCGTAAAAAGTAGACAATAGAAAAAACAGACCCCCTATGGTAGAATAGAAAAGACTACCATAGGGGGG
>JAIDVA010000357.1 GCA_029059925.1 Eubacterium sp.
CCCACACTGCATACTATATCAAATTTCTCAGTTGTTTCTGTAAGAGCAAGAGTCTGACGAACGATGAGCTTGAGTGTCTCAAGGCCGAAGTAATCGTCAATGTCTCTGTCATTGATTGTGATTTTGCCGGTACCTGCATAAACACGTACACGAGCTACAGATTCTTTTCTTCTACCTGTTCCGTAGAAATAAGGATTTGTTTCGTACATAATTCAGATACCTCCCTTATAATTCCCAAGCTTCAGGCTTCTGAGCCTCGTGCTTGTGGTCAGCACCCTTGAAGATGCGACATCTTGTGAGCTGCTTTCTGCCCTGAGTGGTGTCCGGAACCATACCCTTAACAGCAAGCTGCATAGCAAAGTCACTCTTTTCTTTCATAAGAGTGCCGTACTTAACTTCCTTAAGGTTACCGATGTAACCTGTGTGATGCTGATAAAGCTTCTTGTTGAGCTTGTCGCCTGTAAGAACAGCCTTGTCAGTATTGATGATGATTACGAAATCTCCGCAGTCTACGTTTGGCATAAAGATTGGCTTGTGCTTACCTCTGAGAAGAACAGCAGCTTCAGCAGCTACACGTCCGAGAGGCTTGTCAGCAGCATCAATAATATACCACTTGCGCTCGATTTCGTCAGCTTTTGGCATAAATGTTGACATAATCAATATCCTCCGAATTCAAATTTTAAATATTAACTGCACGGCTTGCTTTTTGTATCTATGTGCAGTCGTTTTCATATTGCTTGAATATAATAGCATAGAGATATTTGATAGTCAACAAAAATTTAAAAATAATTTTATAATATAGGTGTATTTCTTCTGTTTTCTCATTTTTTCTCGTTTAATCATATCAAAATCGAATTTATTATTTATGAAATGGAGGCGTTTTTTTGGACGGCTGTTCGCTTAATTTAACGATATCTGCTCTCGCATGTGCAATTGCAAAGGGTAAAACTAATGATGAGCTTACTATTTTATCCGTATTTTTTAATCAGCTTGGGGATGCGATTGAGACCATTCAGGCAGGCAATGAAATATGCTGCAAGAATAACAATGGCAGCAATAATAATGATACTTTAAATATAACTTGAATTCCTACCAATGTGGTAGTATAATATCCTATGTAAATTGGAGACTATTATATTAGTAAGGAATGTTATATGTTATGAAAATAAGTGAAATACTCAATAATAAGAATGTAACTGTTTCCTTTGAGGTTTTCCCTCCGAAGGAGTGGGTAAAAATCGCTGATACTAAAAAAGTTATCAGTGAAATGGTTAAGGACAAGCCGTCTTTTATGAGTGTCACCTATGGTGCATCAGGCACAACCAGCGGTTATACGACTGAGATTGCAAATGCAATTCACGAGGGCGGGGTTACGCCGCTTTCACATCTTACCTGCTTAACCTCAACAAAGGAAAAGATTAATTCTGTCCTTGATGAGCTTGAGGAAAATGGTGTTGAAAATATACTTGCACTCAGAGGCGATATCCCAAAGGATTTTGTTATGAGCGAGGCGCAGTATTATCATCACGCTTATGAGCTTGTTAATGAGATTAAGGCAAGGAATCATTTTTGCATTGGCGGAGCGTGCTATCCTGAGGTACATCCTGAATCAGCAAACAGGGTGGAGGATATTGCACATCTTAAAGAAAAGGTTGACTGCGGTATTGATTTTTTAACAACACAGATGTTTTTTGACAACGAAAAGTTTTATAACTTCCGTGAGATGTGTGCTATTAAAGAGATTAATGTGCCGATCATTGCCGGCATTATGCCGATTACTAATGCAAAGCAGATTAAGAGAAGTGTTGAACTTTCAAACTGCTCATTGCCTAAAAAATTTGAAAGGATTATGGAGCGTTTCGTCGAAAATCCGGATGCTATGAAGCAGGCCGGTATTATATATGCAACCGAGCAGATAATAGATTTAATGGCAAACGGCGTTAATAATATTCATATTTATACTATGAACAAGCCTGATGTTGCACATCAGATTATGGAAGGACTGTCAGCAATTATTAATGAATAAGGCAGAGATTTTGCGTTACCTTCGCACCTCATCAAAAACAGATGACGAAAGACTTTTATCACTGATTGATGACTGCTGTGCAGAGGTTAATGAATGTGTAAAGCCCAAAACCCTTCACAGGATATTTGACTGTGAGGTAACGGATGACAGCTTAATAATAGGTGATATTGTGTTTAGCAGTAAACGCCTTGCAGGTACAATCAAGGGCTGTAAGCGGGTATGCATTTTCGGTGCTACGCTTGGCACGGAATGTGACAGATTGCTGAGAACTTACGGTGCAACAGATGTTACGCGTGCAATGGTGCTGCAGGCTTGCCTTGCCTCAAAGATTGAGGAGGTCTGCGACAGCCTTGAGGATAATCTGAAAGAAGAGGGTATGGCTCTTCGTCAGAGATATTCACCCGGTTATTTTGATTTGGATATAAATGAGAATAAAAAAATATTTGAAATGCTTGAGCTGACCAAAAGAATAGGCTTAACTTTGACAGAGACCTGCCAGATGGTGCCTACAAAGTCAGTTACAGCGATTATAGGTATTGAAAATGATTAGATTTTTTGACGGCGGAATGGGCAGTATGCTCAAACTGGCAGCAGGTGAGCTGCCCGAAAAACTGAATATTAACGAGCCTGACAGAGTATTTGCAGTTCACAAGGGATATGCAGATGCAGGTGCTCAGTTTATTACAGCCAACACCTTTGGTGCAAATTCACTTAAATATGATAATGTTGATGAGCTTGTAAAGGCAGGTGTGGTGCTGGCTAAAAAAGCAGGCAAAAAGGTCGCACTTGATATCGGTCCGTCAGGCAAGCTGTTAAAGCCGATGGGCGATCTTGATTTCGAAAGGGCAGTTGAGCTTTTTGCAGAGGTTGTTAATGCAGGTAAGGACGGCTCGGATGTTGTTATTATTGAGACAATGAGTGATACCTATGAGCTGAAGGCAGCGGTGCTTGCGGCTAAGGAAAACTGTGATTTGCCTGTTATTGCATCGATGATTTTTGATGAAAAGGGCAGACTTCTCACAGGCGGTGACGTTAAATCTGCCTGTGCAATGCTTGAAGGACTCGGTGTCGATTATGTTGGTGTGAACTGCGGACTTGGTCCGAAACAGATGATACCCCTTGTAAAAGCAATGAGGGCTTGTACTTCACTGCCGATTATTGTTATGCCGAATGCGGGATTGCCCGAATCTGTTAACGGACAGACGGTTTATAATGTGTCACCCGAGGAATTTGCCGAGGATATGCTTGAAATTGCTAAAATTGGTGTGTCCATTCTTGGTGGCTGCTGCGGTACAACGCCTGCTCATATCAAGGCCATGATTGAGCTTTGTAAGGATGTGCCTGATTCAGTACCCGACAAGAAAGATGATACTATTGTATGTTCCTATTCAACTGCTGTATCTATCGGTAAAAAGCCTGTTGTAATCGGTGAACGAATCAATCCTACGGGCAAAAAGCTGTTTAAAGAGGCACTTCGTAATCATGATATGGATTATATTATTAAAGAAGGACTTTCACAGTACGACAAGGGTGCACATATTCTTGATGTAAATGTCGGCCTGCCTGAGATTGACGAGGTTAAAATGCTCAGTGATGCGGTATTCAATCTGCAAAGTGTTCTTCCTGCACCGCTTCAGCTTGATTCATCAGATGCTGCTGCACTTGAAAAGGCAATGCGTATTTATAACGGTAAGCCAATGGTTAATTCAGTTAACGGCAAGCAGACCTCTATGAATGAGATTTTTCCGCTTGTTAAAAAATACGGCGGTGTTGTTGTATGTCTTTGTCTTGATGAAAATGGTATTCCCGAAACAGCACAGGGCAGAATTGATATTGCAAAAAAGATTATTGCAACTGCACAGGAATATGGTATTGAGAAAAAAGACCTTGTTGTTGATGCACTTACAATGACAATTTCAACAAACAAGGATAATGCGATAGAAACCTTGAAGGCAGTTAATTATATAAGAAATGAGCTTGGTGTGGGAACGGTTTTAGGTGTGTCGAACATCAGCTTCGGTTTGCCAAAGCGTGATGCAATCAACACAGCTTTCTTTACCCTTGCACTTGAAAACGGACTTTCAGCAGGTATTATCAATCCGCTCAGTGAGCCGATGATGAATGCGTATTATTCCTTTAATGCACTTATGGGCTATGATGATAACTGCACGGAATATATTGAATCCGTAACAGCAACGCAGAGTACTGCTCCTTCAACCTCAAATCTTGATTTAAAAACGGCTATTATCAAGGGAATCAAAGAGGATGCGGGAATCTGTGCAAAAGAGCTTTTAAAGGACACGCAGCCGCTTGATATTATTAATGAATATATTATCCCGGCGCTTGATGTTGTCGGTGATGGTTTTGAGAAAAATAAGGTTTTCCTGCCTCAGCTTCTTATGAGTGCCGATTCAGCCAAGGAAGCTTTCAGCGTAATTAAAGAGCATCTTGTTTTGTCAGGGCAGGAAAAGAAAAGTGAAAATAAAATTGTAATTGCTACGGTTGAGGGCGATATTCATGATATCGGCAAGAATATTGTTAAGGTTCTGCTTGCAAATTACGGCTTTGATGTTATTGATTTAGGCAAGGATGTTAAGTGTGAAACCGTGCTTGAAGAGACAATTAAGAATGATTGTAAGCTTGTTGCGCTTTCAGCACTTATGACAACTACTGTACCGAATATGGAAAAAACAATTAAGCTGATTCATGAAAATACAGACGCCAAGGTAATGGTTGGCGGTGCAGTGCTTACTAAATCCTATGCCGATATGATTGATGCAGACTTTTATGCAAAGGATGCAATGGAGAGTGTACGAATTGCAAAGTCATTCTTCGGGGGTGAAGCATAATGATGATTTCAACTAAGGGCAGGTATGCTCTTATGATTATGACCTATATTGCCGAGCATCAGGGTGATGGTCCTGTATCACTTAAGGATATAGCTGAAAATAAAGGTATGGGCATCAAATATCTTGAAATCATTGTTGCATCGCTCACAAAGGCTGGTTTGCTTGAAAGCTCACGCGGTAAGAATGGCGGCTACAGACTTAATAAAAGCCCTGAGAAATACACTCTCTCAGCAATTCTTCATGTGGCAGAGGGAAGCTTGGCTCCTGTTGCGTGTGTGGAGAGTGATTGCTGTGACAATGCTCCGAATTGTAAAACTCATAAGATGTGGTGTGAGCTTGATGAATTGATAGAGAATTATCTATCATCAAAAACTCTTGCCGATATATTATAAATCTGATATTGCAGTCTTTATGAATGTGAGGATAAGGTTATGAATATCGTATTTGAAAAAAATTGGTCAACTGACAATAATGGCGTTCCTCTGCTTGACAGTGAGGTTGAACGTTATATATCTGTTACCCCAAATGAAAATCAGCTAAGACTTGCCGAGAAGCCTTTTTACTGCTTTATTCATTTTGGTATGAATACTGCTACTGCCAGAGAATGGGGAACAGGTGCTGAGTCGGTCAAGGATTTTACAATCAAATCAATCGACGCAAGACAGTGGGTATCCGTAATAAAGCAAAGCGGTGCAACAGGTATTATTTTAACCTGCAAGCATCACGATGGTTTTTGCCTGTGGGAGAGTGATTATACTGACTTTTCTGTTAAATATTCGGATTTTAATGGTGATATCGTAAAAATGCTGTCTGATGAATGTCACCGTCAGAATATGGATTTTGGTGTTTACCTTTCACCGTGGGATATGCACGATAAACGCTATGGCACATCTGCATATAATGATTATTTCTGCAATCAGCTTACTGAACTGCTTACAAATTATGGCGAGGTGTTCGAGGTCTGGTTCGACGGTGCAAAGGGTAAGGATGCTGTGGATTTTGATTATGACTGGCAAAGATACTTTGATTTAATACATAAATTACAGCCCAAAGCGAATATGGCAATCTGCGGTCCTGATATCCGCTGGGTAGGCAATGAGGGCGGCAAAACCCGAAAAAGCGAATATTCTGTCGTTCCACGCTCCCTGAGAGATGCTGAAGGCGTTATGGAAAAAAGTCAGCAGGATGAGTCACAGGCTGCTGAGCTTCAAAACTACAAATCAACAGATGAGGATCTTGGTTCAAGAGCTGTTCTTTCAAAAAACAGCAGTCTTTGCTGGTATCCTGCCGAGGTTGATGTATCAATCAGAAGAGGCTGGTTCCATTCCAAAAATGAAAATATAACCGTTAAATCTCCTAAAAAGCTTTTTAATATTTATGTTAATTCCGTTGGCAATAACTGCACGCTGCTTTTAAATGTGCCGCCGAATGCAAGCGGTGTAATTGATAAAAGAGATGTTAAGGCACTTCGCTTGTTAGGTGAAAAAATCAATGGAATAACAAGCAGTCCGATTGCTGTATATAACCCGGGTGAGCTTTCAGCTAATGACGGATATCTTGAATACAGCTTTGACAGTGTTAAGAAAATGAGATATGCGGTTATTGAAGAGGATATTGCTCACAGTCAGCGTATTGAGCTGTTTGATTTTTATATCAAAAAGCCGAATGGCAAATATATTAAAATGTACAGCGGTACAGTAATTGGCTCTAAAAAAATCATACCGATAAAAGGTAAAAAATGTATTGGCGCCTGCCTTGTTATCCGACAGTCACGCAGTAACCCTGTCATCAAATCGATAGGTCTTTATGAATAAAAGCAAACAGCCCGTCAGAAAGACGGGCTGTTTTTGTCTCACAACACTTCTTAAATAAAGGGTTATATATTTACTTTATTGGGTAATTTATATCATCAACCAAGCCTAAAATATAATTTGCTGATACATTTGTGATTTTGCAAAATGCAATCAGTCTGTTTAAAGGCATTCGCCTTTTTCCGCTTTCATATTTGCTGTATGAGCTTTGTTTTATATTCAGCAGCTCTGCCATTTGAATTTGTGTAAAGCCTTTTTGCTTTCTTGCAGCTTTAATTCTGATGTGGTACTCCATAACATTTCTCCTTTGCTTTTTTTTGTGTTAAATCACTGTCTTCCCTTAATTCTCTAATTCTATTGTGCATATAAATTCCTCCCAAAGAAAATATACCATAACTTAAATACGTTATCGATTTTTAACTTAAATTAAGTTAAAATAATTTTATAAAAATATAGAGGTTGGTGCAATTTTAAATATGTCACAGACCGGATATAATCAATATGAGATAGGAAAAAATGATATCCCAACAAGAGTGCTGATAAAATTAGCCGATTTTTATAATACAAGTATAGATTACATGCTTGGTACTACTGACGAAAAGAAATCCTATCCAAGGACCAAAAAACCGAAGTTGAATGATTCAGCTTCGGTTTTTTCAATTTTTCGTGATCTCTTTACTTTATTGGGTAATTTATACAATGAATAGTTGATAAAAGCGTTATACAACTTTAAGTTGTATAAATC
>JAIDVA010000358.1 GCA_029059925.1 Eubacterium sp.
CTGCCTTTGCTTGAAAAGCATCAGGTTACCTTCAAGTGGGTTAAGGGACATAACGGGCATCCATATAATGAAAGATGTGACAAGCTCGCAGTAAGCTATTATCAAAATATGTAATAATTAAAAATGCAGTCTCACATTGATACAATAAAAGTATCATATGAGACTGCATTTTGCTTAGGCAATGATATGGCGCAAGGCAACAGCGAAAACTTCATAAATTTGCTTTTTATGCTGCATTTTGGGCAGGTTCGGATTTCTATTTATTGCCTATCTGAAAACATATTCACGTCCTGCGATAATATCATCAAGAACATCTCTATGCTGCTTGCAGAATAATTCAGGCACGTCGGACAAATCAAAATATTTCAGATCAAGTGTTTCATTATTTTTATCAATCAGCTCCCCGCCGATTACATTTGCTTTAAACATATGAACGATTGGCTGCGCTTTATCACCGTTTGAATACTCGGCAAAATATTTTGAATACACACCGAACAAGGAGGTTATCTCAACCTCCAATCCGCTTTCTTCTTTGACTTCTCTGGCGGCAGCTTCACTGACAGATTCACCTGCTTCAACCATTCCGCCGAGAAAGCCCCATTTTTCACAATCCGAACGTTTTTGCAAAAGCAATCTGTTTTGCTCATCAAAAATTATACAGCCTGCATAATTCAAAATCAGTTCATCATGCCCTATAAATTTTCTGACTTTTTTTATATAATCATCCATACTTTTACCTCTACCTAATCAGCAGCTGCCCAAAGTTATTATAACTAGATATCCGCCTTATCAATAACTCCTATGCCTACTCCAAGCTTACCGCCGTTTAAGATATAAGCTTTGGCATTTCTCTGCAAGGCAGTATTTTCAGGGTATTTTTTCTTATCAAAACAGCGTTTACCGAAAATTCTCTCAATTGCCTGAGCATCCATATCGCAGGAATATGCAACATCAAATAAGGATGAAAACTGCAGAATATTGCTTGAAGGCTGCATAAACTGAAAATTTTCATCATAAAGCAACCAGCTTTCACAAAAGAAAAATCTATAATTATAATCAGGGAAATACTTTTCAAAAAATACCTTAGCCATTTTAAGCGATTTAACACAATCTGCATAAATCAGCTTTTCACCCTGTGGTATATGGACATAAATTACCTTTTCACCATAATCAAACGGGAGCAAGTCATATTTAAGCATTCTGCTTTTACAGGTGCAAAGCTGATATTGCAATCTTCCTATTTTAAACAATTCGCATGAAATATGATTTTTAATCCAATTATAATTCTTCAAACCCTTATTACCGTTATTCTCACACCAAATTCTTATATCATCAACAGTATCTAAAAATATTCTGTCATCAATCCCAAGTGTTTTGTAGGTGTTTCGCATTTTTTCGGTACATTCAAGCATAACAGCAAGACGGACTAAATCATTTTTATATCTCAGGCACTCAAACTTTCCGTCATTACATTTATCAGCTAATGTCAATATTTTGCCCTTGTGTTTATTGGCAAGGGCAATCACTCTCTGTTTTAAGAGTTCGTCAAATTGAATAGAATTAAGTATATCAAGCATTATTCATTACCGTTTTCTGCAGACGCAGCTGTGGTTGAAGGTGCAGCAGTTGCAGGTGCTGTTGTCACATTCTCATATTTTGAAACAAGACCTGTTGACACCTTGTGTGTAATTTCATATTTTATATCATACTTTGAAAGCAGTGCCAAAACCTCAAAATTAAGAAAATTGCTGTCCGACTGCTCTTCCCAGATTTCAAAAGTAGTTCCTGCATCAAGATACTTAATCTCTTTTTCAAGCCCCTCTATGCCATCAACCTCATTACCCTCGAAAAAGATATATGTTCCCTTAACAACAATAACACCTTCAAATTTATTTTCAGGCTGGGTAACATATCCGCTTGTTGACGACTGCTCAGCGGTTGTTTCCTTTTTTGACATATCAAGAACACCGCTGTATTTAAATGCACACAATACAGCAACTGCAATAACAACAAGAGTAAGCAGAAAAAACGGCCATTTTCTATGCTTCTTTTCTTTTTTAAAACGATGACGTTCAAGGGTTGCACCATCTGCACTTTCTTCATCTGTATGAGTTGAATTCATTGCAACCTCGCTTGCAGTCTCCTGATAAGATGCATCTCTTTTTTTATGTACGATAAG
>JAIDVA010000359.1 GCA_029059925.1 Eubacterium sp.
AATTATATTATATTGTCAGGTGATGTTGAATGATTTGGATATTAATTGCAATAGTAATAATTATGTTTATATTATTCTGCTACTATCAAAATAATAAAGTTGATGTAACAGAATATGAAATCAACAGTGATTGTGTAGATAATGACATAAAAATAGTTCACTTATCAGACTTTCATTCAAAGCCATTTAAAGCTGTACTTGAAAAAACTAAATTGCAGAAACCGGATATCATTTGTATAACCGGCGACTATATTAATGATAAATGCAAAAACAAGAATAAAATGCTTGACTATGGAAAAGAGCTTGTAAAAACGGCGCCTGTGTATTATATAACAGGAAACCATGAAAGACGCCTTAGCGATTTCGATAATCTTATGAATGAGTTAAGAGAAATTGGTTTTCATGTTCTTCTCAATAGCTTAGCCGAAACTGAAAATATAACGCTGTTAGGACTTGATGAAAATCAGGCTGATTTTTCCGATTACAAAGCAAGGAAAAACGGCACATTTAAATACAAAGATATGAGCAATTATTTTAAACAGCTTGAAAAATCAGATAAGTTCAGCCTTGTACTTAGCCATTTTCCTGAAAATTTTGAAGGATTAAAGGAAATGAATTACAGTCAATATGATTTTGATTTGCAGCTTTCTGGTCACGCACACGGCGGTCAGTGGATTATGCCTTTTGTCGGCCCGTTATTCTCTCCAGGTCAGGGAATTCTACCAAAATATGCACGAGGTACTTTCGGTAACAGACCTAAGCTCATTATCAGCCGCGGACTCGGTAATTCTGAATTTCCATTAAGACTTTTTAATCACCCCGAAATTGTAGTAGTAAATATAAAAAGCGTACAGCGGAATTAATATGATTGTGTATTAACTAAGCAAGCCGTGAACAAAAAGTTCACGGCTTGCTTTATAATCTATATCTCAAAACCATTTGCATGGAACAGTAAGAAAGGTATCTTTATTTACTGAAAATCCAATTTTTTCATAAAAAGCTGATGCTGTTTCTGTTTGTACCAGCCATTCTGAATTCGGATAGGTTTCTATACACCTGCGTACCAACTCTTTTCCTATTCCCATACGCTGATATGCAGGCAAAACAGCTAGATCGTATATAACAGACCGGAACATTTTATCACTTAAAACTCTGGCACAGCCTACTAACTTATCATCAACCCAAGCAGATAATACAAGTGTAGAATTGATAAAATTCCTATTGAAATTTTCAAGCATCACAGGTGTTGTATTTCCATTCGCCCAACCCACAGCACAGAACAAATCATATAAATCCTTACAAGGTAAATCTTTTTGACATTTATACACTACATTCATTTTATTATCTCCACAAAGTAAATGCTATGATTTCAATAGCTTTTCTCTCTGCTTATAGTCAGGCATATATTGACTGATTAAAGCATAGAATTCTTTACTATGATTATGATGCTTTATGTGTGCAAGCTCATGTACCACAACATAATCTATCGCCTAAATCGGATACAGCATAAGATAACAGGAAAAGCAGAGAGAATTTTTATTGCTGCATGAACCGAATCGTTTTTTAGCTTTTGAGATTTTAACACCTGTCGGCTTTAAATCCATAATCTGTGCATAATAGTCAACCCGTTCAGGTATAATTTCTTTCGCCCTAATAATAAGATCATTTACCTGAACATCCGTCAAATTATATTTTTCAAGCTGTGTTTCTTTGCGTTTTACTGCATGCTCAAGCCATTTGGCATTACTGCTTACAAACGCATTAATCCTTTCGGATGAAACATAAAAAGGTGCTCTTACAAGAGCATTCAGCTCATCATCGACTGAGAGCGAAAGTGTTTTTCTATTTGACCTTATAATCTTAATTTCCATACTTATGCTTGTGTTTTAGGCTCTTTCATTGTAAGACCGATTCTCTTTTTGCTAACGTCAACAGAGAGAACCCATACCGTTACAATGTCACCAACCTTGAGAACATCACTCGGATGTTTAATATATTTATTTGTAATTTGTGAAATATGAACGAGACCATCCTGATGAACACCGATATCAACAAATGCACCGAAATCAATAACATTCCTTACAGTACCCTTAAGCTCCATACCAACCTTAAGGTCATCAATACCCATAACATCTGTTCTTAAAAGCGGTGCAGGCAGTTCGTCACGCGGATCTCTGCCCGGCTTAACAATTTCATTGGTTATATCAATCAGTGTAGGCTCACCTATTCCAAGCTCAGCCGCAAGAGCTGATGTACCGACAGTCTCAACATACTTTTTAATACCGCTGACATTGCCGCATCTTAAATCATCATCCGATATTCCACTGAGCTTCAAAAGCTTTTCAGCAGCCTCATAGCTTTCAGGATGAACTGCGGTATTGTCAAGAACATTTTTGCTTTCACTTACTCTCAAAAATCCTGCGCACTGCTCAAAGGCTTTAGGACCTAATTTGGCAACCTTTAAAACCTGCTTTCTTGATGTGAATGCACCGTTTTCCTGCCTGTAGGCAACAATGTTGTTTGCTACAGCTGACGATACACCTGCAACACGATTGAGAAGCTGTGCAGATGCTGTATTCAAGTCAACACCTACAGAGTTAACACAATCCTCAACTACACCGTCAAGTGCCTGTGAAAGTTCTTTTTGGGGCATGTCGTGCTGATACTGACCGACACCGATTGCTTTAGGATCAATCTTTACAAGCTCAGCAAGCGGATCCTGCAATCTTCTTGCAATAGAAACAGCACTTCTGAGTGATACATCGTATTCAGGGAATTCCTCGGCAGCAAGCTTAGATGCAGAATAAACCGATGCACCTGCCTCGCTGACAACCATATATGTTATGCCACAATCAAGTTCTTTGATAACCTCAGCGGCAAACACCTCTGTTTCGTGAGATGCAGTACCATTGCCTATTGCAAACATCTGCACATTATGCTTTTTAACAAAATTTTTGATTATCTTCTTAGCTTCTTCAATTTTGTTATGAGGAGGGACAGGATAAATAACACCGGTATCAAGTACCTTGCCTGTTTCATCCACAACCGCAACCTTACAGCCTGTTCTGTACCCGGGATCAAGACCGAGCGTTATTTTATTTTTTACAGGCGGCTGCATAAGGAGCTGACGCGTATTTTTTGCAAAAACCTCGATAGCACTTTCACTTGCTGCATCAGTGAGTGAATTTCTTATTTCTCTCTCAATAGACGGGAAAATGAGTCGTGTATAGGAATCCTCAACAGCCTCGATAACAAGCTGAGCTTTAGCTGAATTATTTTTAACGTGAAGATTTGTAAGAATTGAAAGACCGACAATTTTATCAAAATCAACCGATACCTTTAAAAAGTCCTCCTTCTCTCCCCTGTTAACAGCCAACACTCTGTGACCTGCAATTGATTTAATCGGCTCACTGTATTCACTGTACATCTCATATACGCCTAAATCATCCTTAGTTCCTGTAACCACAATTGAGCCGTTTGATTTGACAGAATATCTCAGCATTTTTCTGCCGGCAGGGTCATCTGATATCATTTCAGCAATAATATCCTTTGCGCCATTTATTGCATCATCAATCGTCTCAACCTCATCATTGAGATACTCAGCGGCAATATCCTGCGGCAATACTCCATCCTCTGCCTGCTCATAAATTGCATCTGCAAGCCCCTGCAAACCTTTTGCAATTGCAATTGACGCTCTTGTTTTTCTCTTCGGTCTGAACGGTCGGTATATATCCTCAAGCTCAGTAAGTGTAGCGGCATTATCAATGGAGGCTCTGATTTCATCCGTCATAAGCTCCTGCGCTTCAATTGAGGCAATAATCTTTTCTTTTTGCTCCTCCATATTTCTGAGATAAGTCAATCTGTCCGAAAGAGAACGTAAAAGCTGATCATCAAGTGAGCCTGTAGCTTCTTTACGATAACGTGCAATAAACGGAATTGTATTTCCGTCGTCAATCAAATTTATAACATTCTCAACCTGCCAAGGCTTGAGTGAAAATTCCTGTGTAAGCTTTAAAGTAATATCCATAAAAAATCCTTTCAAAATTTTATAGTAGTATTTTAGCAGATTCAAGTTAAAAAGAAAAGTATATCTTTATTGTATTTAACAACAAAATTTGTTATTATAGCATTAATAAGCTACATGATTATATTTGAAGGAGATTTGAAAAAATGAATTTTTCACAGCTTGCAGGCGAACGATTTTCCTGCAGAAAATTTAAACAACAGGCTGTTGAACAGGAAAAAATTGATATTATCCTTAAATCAGCACTTGTTGCGCCAACCGCAGTAAACAAACAGCCGCAAAGAATACTCGTCGTAAATGATAAGGAAAAACTCAGCAAAATAAATGTGTGCACCAAATACGGGTTTGATGCACCCTTATGTTTTATAATCTGTTATGATAAAAGCAAGGCTTACAACAGAGGCTATGACGGCAAAAATTCTGCCGAAATTGATGCGAGCATTATTACAACTCATATGATGCTTCAGGCACAGGATATAGGACTTGGTACAACATGGGTAATGGCATTCAATCCTGAAAAGGTACGTGAGTGCTTTAACATTCCGTCAGAGCTTGAAATCCTTGCACTTCTTCCTACAGGATACCCTGCTGATGATGTGTCAGTCAATCCTTTGCACAGCAAATTCATTGATATGTCAGAAATGGTAAGCTATAACGAATTTTAAGTGTTTCAACAAATCATATATATATTTCTGACAAAAGAATAACACCCCTGCCTTGGGGGAGCAGAGGTGTTGTTGTGGATGGAGTATTTTTAAAAACAGACAGAGAAATGAAAAAAGTATTTTATGAATTGAATGAGGAGAAACTCTGACTCCGTAATCTGTTTTCCACTTGAGGAGTTAAAAAGTTTGAAGAGTATCAACAAAGTCTATCGCTTTGTTTGATTAAATATTACCAAAGGAAAATTTCAAAACTATTAAAACAAAATGAACTTTATTTATTAATTTTATTGACAATTTGTTAATTGGGTGATTTTTATGAACAGCATAGTGGAATATATTGAAAAGTATAAAGATAAAACATTTAACGAATATCCATTCAATGAGATTGATGCCCTTGTTTTTTCACAGCTGAGCTATGTTGATTATTCGGCAATTGTATGTAAATTTGACAGCGAGGTTGAAATAACATTAAAGGATGCTGCATATCAATACTTCAACTTGTATTCTGAAGATGAGCTTAATAAAAAAATCTCGATTGTTTACAAAGCAGGGCACCTGTTAAAGCAGTGTGCCGATACAGAACGATATAAAAACATCAAATTGCTAAAATATGCCAATAATATTGATGATAAAATTGACAAGCAGTTTTCCGCCTCAACCTTTTACATAAATGATAATCTGGCTGTCATAGCCTTCAAGGGTACGGATACAAGCATTACAGGCATTAAGGAATCAGCAATGCTCAGCTATATGTTCCCTGTTCCTGCACAAATTCATGCACTGTATTATTTACAAGAGAGCGGAATGATTGCCGACAGAAATCTGATAATATGCGGACACTCAAAGGGCGGCAATCTCGCAACCTTTGCAGGAGTGAGCTGCTCCAATTCACTAAAAAAGAAAATTATCGGCATATATGAATTTGATGCCCCTGGCTTTCCTATAGAAATGATAAGCAGATACGATTATGTACAAATGAGAGGTAAAATATATTCCTATATACCGCAGTCCTCCATAATCGGCTGTATGCTCTATCATGATTCATCACGAAAAATTGTAAAAAGTACAAATGAAAATATAAAACAGCATCAAGTGTCATCATGGGTTATTGAAGATAATCATTTTGAATTCACGGAAGAAACGGATGAAAAAAGCAAATTTGTTGACAAATATCTCAAGCAGCTTACCTTTGAGGTTGGGCAGGAAAATATTGAAGATGTTTTTGAAGCAATATTTGATTTTATTGAGGAATCAGGCATAAAAAGCTATGAGGATATAAAAGTATTTGATGTAATCAAGCTAAAAAAAGCAATCAGCTCGCTCAAAAATATAACACAACAGGAAAAGGATGTTATTGATTCAACCATCAAGCAGGCGATCAAAGAAATGTCACGTCTTATATATGAAGAAGGTCGCCAGTCATTAAGCAAAAGATTTAATCTAATTGACGAACAGCAGTAGCTGATATATAATTATTAAAGGAGGTTAAAATATGAATAATAATGAGAAATATTTTGTTACACTGATTTCTTCACATCTAAATAATATACCTCCTGCACCTCCTGCCGATATTGACTGGGAAGAGATATTCAACCTGTCAAACATTCATAATGTATGTGCAATTACAGCCAATCAGATTCTGTTGCTTGACAAAGAATTTCAGCCCGAAGCACAAATTCTTTCAAAATTCCGCCAGCAGCTTGGTTATACACTGATTGACAGTGATGGAAAGGAAAAAGCACTATCCTATCTCAAAAGCCTTTTATCAGAAAATGAAATTGAATTTATTTTGGTTAAGGGTGCAATACTTAAGGAGCTTTATCCAATTAAGGAACTGAGAACAAGCAGTGACATAGATGTTATTGTAAAAAACAATGATTTAGAAAGACTGCGCAGCGTTCTTAATGAAAATGCTGACTGCATAATCACAAATGATACAGAGAAAGAGGTTTCCTTCAGCTATATTGAACAGAACATAGAGGTTCACAGCACACTGGATACAGATAATACCTATTTCGAAAAAATATTTGATATGTGTGAAAAACGCGGCTATGAATATAAAATCAGCAACGAGGATCATTTGCTTTATGTTTTGTGCCATATCATAAAGCATTTCAGCGCTTTCGGTGCGGGCATAAAAATGTTTATGGACATAGATGTTATCATAAGAAATACGGATGACATTGATTATAACAAATTTATAGAAAAATGCCGTCAAATAAATATTGAAACCTTTGCAAAAGCAAGTCTTGCACTTTGCCATAGCTGGTTTGACACACCTGTTGCAACTGAAATCGATTTGAGCAGTGATTTCAAGCTGAAAGAGCTTTTTGAAAACGAAATCATCAGCAGCGGTAATTTTGGATATAGCAAAAGAAATACAGGCGATTACTATATCAACAAAGAAATGAATAAAAACGGTAAAAATAATTTATCCACTAAGCTCAAAGCACTTATTACCCTGTTTTTTCCAAGTATGGATTATTTAAAAAACCACTACAGATACTCAGCAAAATGCCCTCTGCTTTTGCCGATTGCATGGCTGAGCAGATTACTCAGTGCCGTATTTAAAAGAAATAAGCAATCAAAAAATACAATCCGTACAATACTGAATTCCGGTGCTGAATCCGAGCAGTATAAACAATTATTAAATGAACTTAACGTATGAAAAATACTATGTATTTTTAGGTATCTTTTATACAATAAAACCGCGGACATTTTGTCCGCGGTTTAGTTCGTTAATACAGCTA
>JAIDVA010000036.1 GCA_029059925.1 Eubacterium sp.
CTATTATATATTAAGACAAAAAATTTTTCAATATGAAAATGCCTAATTTATTGTATTAATAATAAATACTTTCCGTGATTTTACCATAAGTAAGGAAGCTCTGTGCCAAAACATAATCAGCATCATCAATTTTTCCGTCCTTATTATAGTCAAGCTGTGCGAAAATCAAAGCATTATCCTTTGAATATTCACCATAAAGCTTACGTATAAACGCAAAATCCTTTGCATTGATATAGTTGTCCTTCACATAATCAAAATTGAAAAAGCTGATATCACCTAAACTCATTTCCATATTATTATCGCAGACAAAATCAAACACTCTGTCAATACCAAACTGGGTGCTTACTGTGAGATATTCGGCATCCGGCAATATATATAATTCAAAGCTGCCATCACTTTCAGTAAGGATAATATTTTCATTGTCAATGCTTATCACAGCATTTTCAACAGGATAATTATGGGGATATGATCCATCCGGCTCCTCCATCAAAACAACTCGGCCGGTAACCTTAACACCCAATCGTTTAATGTAGTCTGTATTAAAGCTGTCGTTACAGTTTGTGCAGGTATAGGTTGTATAGCCGTCGTCAGTCAACGTCGGGGGTATAACAACAGTTTGATAATTATGAGTGTTAATAAGGCTCACAGTAAAATCACCGGCAGATATTTCACTGACGCATTTCACTGTAAAATAATAAGTCTTACCCTTTTCAAGATAAGCACTGACAGTAAAATTCAAATCATCAGGCGAGTTATCGTCATATGTCGTACCATTAAAGCTGCAATCCACATCAACTGTCTTAATATCAGAAGATGAAAAGAACTTATAATTATCACTCACACTTGGTGTAAAAATAAAAATCATTTCATCTTCGTAATAATCAGAGTAAAAAGTACGCTCAACCGATTGTCCTTCACGAATAACAAATTCATTTATAATGCTGTAATTATCTGTATTTACAATTGAATTTGCTGCATATTCATATCCGGGTGAATCCCTGTATACATTAAGCATAAAATCATCATATACAAAATACGCTTTCTTGCTGTAATAAAATCCAAAGGCATAAGAGTTATTTGAGGACATAGCAGCTCTTTTAGGCAGCGTAACGTTCATAAGATTTCGGCAGGAAAAGAATGCCCTGTTGCCGATTGCAACATTCATATACATATCATCAAACGTTAAAGAATTAAGAGCATAGCAATTTTCAAAGGCAGATTTGCCGATACTTTTAACAGTAGACGGAATATTTATACTCTCCAGCATTACCGAATAGTAAAATGCACTTTCGCCTATTTCCTCCAGACCTTCAGGCAAAACAATGCTTTTTAATGAATTCACACCGCTCATTGACTCTTTTCCAAGTTGGACAAGCGTTGACGGAAACGAAAAATCCGAGGCCGGCATATTATAGAAAAAATAATCACCAACAGCAGTAACACCTTCTTCCACAACAACATGTTCAATTAAGCTGTCCCAACTATTCCACGGATGAGAATTACTGTCACGTTTTAAATTAGGTGTAGCACCTGTTCCGCTTATGGTAAGAGTTTTGGACGCAGAATTGTAAGAATAATACGTATCTGTACTGCCAAGCTGAATTTTAACATCATCAGGCGGTATATCGTCACCAAAAACTGCAATTGATGACAAAACTGTAATTATAAAAATCATTAAACTCAAGCTGAGTGACAATGTTTTTTTCATTCAATCACCTCTGTACCTGTTTATTTTATCATAAGTAAAATAAAATTACAATGAAATAGGCAAAAACAAAAACACTGCCTTGGCAATAACCAAGGCAGTATATATATTACTAAATAAACTTAAATTGAACCAATAAGTGCAGGAAGTCTTGTAAGAGCTCCGCCGAGTCTCCAGAAAATCTTGCTGAAGCCTACAAAGCTTGACTCATCATCATTGAGCATCATAAGAAGACCGTCTGCCATATCAGGTGAGAATACACCCATACTCATTGCAATGAAGTTACGAATCGGAATCTGCGTTGCCATTGCAGCAAGCATCTTACCGTCACCATTTTCAGCAGAGCCAACCTTTGACATAATACCCTCGATTAAGCCGCAGATTCTGCCGCCCCACTTTGTATGACGCGCATCGTTAAGGCAGCAATAAATATCAATTTTCTTAGTTGTATCAGGATTAGGATTTGGAAGAGAATGACCATAAACAGCCTCGAACTGAGCACCCTTCATACCATCAAGATCTGCTGTGTAATAAGCAGGAGCGCTTTCTCTGTAATCAGGGATTGCAGCATCAACAGTTGATGTAACTGTCATTGTTGCAGCAAGCTTGATATCACGGCTTGATGCACCAACAAGAATATCAAACTCACCTGTCTCAACCATCCAGTCACCAAGCTCAACATTATAGAAAGCGAATGCTCTCTTTGAAAGCTCAAGGGAAACCTCCTGCTCCTCGCCAGCCTCAAGAAATACCTTCTTGAATGCACGAAGTTCTTTAACAGGACGATAAATGGTTGATTCCTTATCAGCAACATAAACCTGTGCAACCTCAGCACCTGAAACGTCACCGGTATTCTTAATCTTGAAGGATACTGTAACTGTATCAGTATCCTTGATATTATCAGCTGAAAGCTTGATATCACTGTACTCGAAGGTTGTATACGAAAGGCCGTAACCGAATGGGAAAAGAACATCCTTCTGAGCCTTGTCATAATAACGATAGCCGATATAAACTGACTCTCTGTGCTCACTTGTTACAGGACCGCCCGGATAGTTGCCGTAGGTTGGATTCTGGTCAAATGAAAGCGGATAAGTCTCTGATGTTTTACCTGATGGATTAACTGCACCGGTAAGAATATTGGCAACAGCAGCACCGCCTGCCTGACCGCCGAGACCTGAGTTAAGGAGAGCCTTAACCTCATCAAGCCATGTAATATTAACAACTGAGCCGCCTGCAAGAACAACTACTGTGTTCGGGTTAGCCTTTGCAACAGCACTGATAATATTATTGTGGCTCTTTGGCATTTCAATATTGAGTCTGTCATAGCCTTCGCCCTCAAACTCTTCTGTAAGACCTGCAAATACAACAGCAACATCTGACTTCTTAGCAGCCTCAACAGCCTCATTAACCAAAGCGCTGTTGATAACATCCTTGCCCTTTTCATAGCCAGCTGCATATGTCATATTAACACCAAGCTTTGAAAGCTCGTCATAAGCATTATCAAGCTTAGTAGGATTGATAACAGATGAACCTGCACCCTGGAAACGAGGAGCCTTAGCCATCTCACCGATAATTGCAACCTTCTGTCCGCTCTTAAGAGGAAGAATAGCTTCATCATTTTTAAGAAGAACCATTGAGCCCTCAGCAATCTTCTGAGCAAGCTTGTGATGAGCTTCAATATCATATGTATGCTTTTTAGCAAGAGCCGGCTTTGATTTAACAATAAGGTCGACTACATTGTCAACTCTTTTATTGAGAACTGCCTCATCAAGCTCACCGCTCTTAACAGCAGCGATAATCTTCTGTGTATTAAGAGTACCTGAAGAAGGCATCTCAAGGTCAGTACCATACTTAAGTCCGGGTACACGGTCAACAGATGCACCCCAGTCTGTAACGATAAGACCTTCAAAGCCCCACTCGTCACGAAGTACCTTTTCCTGAAGCCACTCATTCTGAGAAGCATAAACACCGTTAATACGGTTGTAAGCATTCATAATTGTCCAAGGCTGAGCCTCTTTAACGCAGATTTCAAACGCGGTAAGATAAACCTCACGCATAGCTCTTTCATCAATTACCTCATCAACAACCATACGGAATGCCTCTTGAGAGTTACAAGCAAAATGCTTGAGTGATGTGCCGACACCCTTTGACTGCACGCCATTTACAAGGTTAGCTGAGCACTTACCTGCAAGATAAGGATCTTCACTGAAATACTCAAAGTTACGGCCGCAAACAGGTGAACGCTTAATGTTTGTACCGGGACCGAGAATAGTTGATACCTGCTCTTTTAAGCATTCCTCACCGAGTGCCTCACCCTCAGCCTTGAGCAAATCCATATCCCAAGAGCATGAAGATGTTGATGCAGGTGGGAAACATGTTGCAGGAACTGAGTTACCAAGACCGATACCGCCTTTTTTCTTCTCTCCTTTAGGCTCAACATAATCCTTACCCTTTTGCTTACGAAGACCGTGAGGGCCGTCCGTAATCATAATTTTAGGAAGACCGAGCTCAGGTGCTTCCTCTAAATGCCAATAATCGTAGCCAGAAACAAAAGCCGCCTTTTGTTCAAGGCTCATTTTTTTAATAATTTCCGGGTGTTTCATAATAGAAAAACGCTCCTCTCAAATTTTTACCAGTTACAATTATACTATAAAAACATACTTATAGCAACAATTATTTTTGTTTAAAATCACCATATTC
>JAIDVA010000360.1 GCA_029059925.1 Eubacterium sp.
CTTGTTATCCGCCATATCAAGGGCAATCTTGCTGTTGCTCATAATGGTAATCTTGTGAATGCACCTGATTTGAGAAAGTATTTCGAGTTAAGAGGTGCAATATTCCATGGTACATCTGATACAGAATCTATTGCATATTCCATTGTATCTCAGCGTCTTACAAGCAGAAGCACAGAGGAAGCTGTTGAAAAGGTTATGTACACTCTCAGAGGTGCATATTCGTGTGTTGTCATGACAGCAACCAAGCTGATTGCTTTTCGTGATCCTAACGGCTTCAGGCCGCTTTGTCTTGGCAAAACAGATGACGGAGCATATATTGTTGCATCGGAATCCTGTGCTCTTGATACTGTCGGAGCGGAGTTTATCAGAGATATTAAGCCGGGAGAGATTGTTGTTATCAGCATGGATGGTGTGAAATCTATTGAAACGCATTGCGGTAAAAAAGGCAATATTTGCGTGTTTGAATATATTTATTTTGCACGTCCCGATTCTGTAATTGAAGGCTCCTCGGTTGAGCATGCAAGGATGAAGGCGGGCGCTTATCTTGCAAAGGAGCATCCTGTGGATGCCGATATTGTTATCGGTGTGCCTGATTCGGGACTTGATGCGGCACTTGGCTATGCGTATGAAAGCGGTATACCTTACGGTATCGGTTTTGTTAAGAACAGATATATCGGCAGGAGCTTTATTCAGCCATCACAGAATCAGCGTGAGGATGCTGTGCGTATTAAGCTGAATGTTGTTAAGGAAAATATAAACGGCAAAAGAGTTATAATGATTGATGATTCCATTGTTCGCGGAACAACCTGTGCGAGAATTGTTCGTCTTCTTCGTGAAGCAGGTGCAAAAGAGGTGCATATGCGTGTGTCATCTCCGCCGTTTAAATATCCTTGCTTTTTTGGAACGGATGTTGATTCGCAGGAAAATCTGATAGCCTGCAAGTTCGACAGTGTTCAGGATATTGCAGACGAAATCGGTGTTGACAGTCTTGGTTATCTTTCTGTTGATGCTACAAATAAGCTTGCTGAAAAATCAGCTTGCGGCTTTTGCAACGGTTGTTTTACAGGCAATTATCCGATTGAAGTGCCAAAGGAGCATGCGAAAGATAAGTTTGAAGAAAAACTGAATCAGTTTTCGTCATATTATCAGGTGCTTGATTAAAATAAATATTCATAATTTTAATACCTTTTTTCGACAGGCTGCCTATTGGTGGTCTGTTTTTTCTTGTGATATATATAATATCGTTTTTATTTCCGATTTATGTATTGTTTATAC
>JAIDVA010000361.1 GCA_029059925.1 Eubacterium sp.
ATATTATAGCCTAACATTACATAATATTCAACAGTAAATTTTAAGAAATATTTTAAGAACATAAATTGATATTGAGCCTTGAAGTATTCTTTATTTGATGTTATATTATGAGTATAAGAAGAGGTGATTATTTTGAAAGTAGCAATTTACAGCCGAAAGTCTTTGTTTACAGGCAAGGGGGAGAGTGTTGAAAATCAGATTGAGATGTGTAAGCAATACATCAAATTTTCAATGATTGATATTGAAGTTGCTGACGAGGATATATTCGTCTACGAGGACGAGGGATATTCTGCAAAGGATTTGAAACGTCCGCAGTTTCAGCAGATGATGAAAGACCTTGATACATACAAATTTGAATATATTGTCTGCTATCGTCTTGATAGACTCAGCCGTAATGTCAGTGACTTTTCGGGACTTATTGAAAAACTCAACAACAAGGGTGTTAATCTGATTTGCATTAAAGAGCACTTTGACACCTCTTCGCCTATGGGTAAGGCTATGATGTATATCACCTCTGTTTTTGCTCAGCTTGAGCGTGAAACGATTGCCGAGCGTGTGCGTGACAATATGCACCTCTTGGCTCGCACAGGCAGATGGCTTGGCGGTACTCCGCCGACAGGCTATCAGGGTGCAGAAGAGAGCGAGGTTATTGTTGACGGCAAGGTTAAAACCTCACACAAATTAGTATTCAGTGATGAAATTGAAACTGTAAAATTGATGTATAATTACTTTCTTGAAACGCATTCTGTATCTGCTGTCAGCAAGTATCTGATTGCTAAAAGGATAAAGTCAAAGACTACAGGCAAATATTTTTCCACGCTTGGTATTCGTGATATTCTGCAAAATCCTGTTTACTGTATTGCAGATGAAAATGCTTATAACTACTTTGCTGAAAATGGCTCTGATATTTGTCAGAATCAAGAATCATGGAACGGTGAGCATGGTATTTCTACCTACAACAAAAGGGATTACAGTCGTTCGGGTGCTCCGAGAAATTCGCTGAATGAATGGATTGTTGCAATCGGTAAGCACGAAGGAATTATCAGTGGTAAAGATTGGGTATCCATTCAAAAATACTTTCACAGCAATCATAAAGAAAAGGTTGTCAATCATAGTGAGGTTGGATTACTGTCAGGCTTGATTTACTGCACAAAATGCGGTGAAAAAATGTTTTCTAAAAAACACAAAGCAACAAGTGACAATTTCAGTTATATCTGTTCAAGCAAGCTGAAAGGAAACAACGCTCTTTGTGATTGTCCAAACCTCACAGGACAGCAGACAGATGATTTAGTTGTTGACTATATCAAAGGTGAACTTGATAATTTTGACACCTTTACATCTGCACTTGAAAACCTGAAAAGAGAATATGAAAAAGAGCAGAATGACGATAAAGCAGACAAAATAAAAAAGGATATTGAAATTACACAAAGTGAAATCAATACCCTTGTAAATCGTTTGACGGATACAACTTTAAGCCAAGTAGCAGTTAGTGCTATTGATAAGAAAATAGTTGAGCAAACCGAATATTTACACTCTCTTGAAAATGAACTTGCTGAGCAAAATTATGTAGAAAATAAAATTGATTTCGACACTGATGCGTTAATTGAAAGTGTTAAGTCATTCAAGAATTTATTTGATGATTTATCAATTTATGATAAACGACAGATAATTAGATTGCTTATTCAGAAAATTGAGTGGGACGGCGAGGACTTACATATTTTTATGTACGGTGAATAAGAGTATTTCAGCCGTTTATTCACCGAAAAGCACTCAAAAATTGCCGCAATGTTGGTGGCGTATTTCCGCTGTTAATTGCAATTATATCCATGTTTTTCTGCAAAAACAGTTTTTCGGCAGCTTTGGTGCTTTTGGCACTTATTGCAGTCTCAATGCTGATGACCTTTGTGACATCAAAGGTGCTTACAACAACTGTTTTAAAGGGTGTGTCAAGTTCATTTGTTTTGGAACTGCCTCCATACAGAAAACCAAAATTTTTTAGATTGATAGGGGACACAATCCGTGAAAAGGTTATATTTGTTCTTTTTCGTGCGGTTATAGTTGCAGCACCTGCAGGGCTTATCATTTGGGTGCTTGCCAATATTAATGTTGCTGATACCACTCTGCTCAGCCGAATTGCGCAGCTGCTTGATCCTATAGGACAGTTTATAGGTCTTGACGGTGTGATGCTGCTTGCGTTTATTTTGGGCTTTCCTGCCAACGAGATTGTTATACCAATTGCATTAATGGCATATCTTTCAACGAATCAGATGGGTGATTACTCCTCGCTTGAAAGCTTAAAAACGATACTTGTTGACAATGGCTGGACTTGGGTGACTGCACTTTGTACCTGTATTTTCTCTATGTTCCATTTCCCTTGTTCAACAACCTTGCTGACAATATGGAAAGAGACCAGGAGTGTGAAGTGGACACTTATGTCTCTTTTTACTCCGCTTTTAGTTGGCATTATTGTATGTGCATTGATTAATGCGATTTTTTAAATGAAAGCAACAGACAGTTGCTTGCTAACCCGAAAATATTGTATTATACTGTTTTCGAGGTGATGATTATGAATACAAAAGAAATTTTGTTAGAATTGCGTAAGAAAAACAACTTAACTCAGGATGAACTTGCTGAAAAATTATTCGTTACAAGGCAGGCTGTTTCAAGGTGGGAATCAGGTGAGACGATTCCGAATTCAGAAACATTAAAGTTAATTTCAGGTTTATTTGACATTTCAATCAATACTCTCTTAGGCGCTCCGCGTAAATTGATTTGTCAATGCTGCGGTATGCCTCTTGATGAAAGCTCAATCAGTAAAGAACAGGACGGCTCGTTTAATGAGGAATATTGTAAATGGTGCTATAATGATGGGGAATTCGTTTATACAAATCTTGATGTTTTAATAAATTTTCTTGCTAAACATATGTCTAATGAAAATCTGTCCGAAGAGCAGGCAAGATTATATTTTGAAGAGCAATTACCCAAACTGAATTATTGGCGCAAAAATGTAAATAATGATTAATAACAAAAACAAGTCATTCGGTATCGGACCAAATGACTTGTTTTACTTTATTTCAACATTTCAGCAAGCTCAGTGAGCAGTTCCAAATCCGATTGCTGCACCTTGATATTTGCAAGCATAGGCTCATCATTGGGATTGGTTATTTTAATCTGTATAACTGAGCCTTCCTGTATACCTTTTTCCTTAACAGCTGCAAAATAGTTCTTCAGCTTGGGATGATTTTGGTCAAAAACATTTTTAGCACTGATTATTTTCATAAGTGCTGCAGGATTTAAGTTCATTTTTATTCCTCGTTTAACTCTTTTTTAAAACAAATACAAGCCAGCCCTTTTCTTCAAATCGCTCAACAACCTCAAAATGATTCTGAGCAAATGAGTAAAGCACCTCATCCTCACGGGTTTCTATTATACCGCCGGTGATATAAACTCCGTTATCTTCGAGAAAATTGCCGACATCTTTGTTGAATTCCATAATAATATCGGCAACAATGTTTGCAACAACAACGCTGTATTTCCCTGTTACCTTGTCTGACAAATTGCCCTGAACTACCTGAAATCTGCTTTCGTCAAAGCCGTTTTCCTCGGCATTTGCCAGAGCAGTTTTAACTGCAAGTGAGTCGATATCAACACCAAAGGCTGATTTTGCACCAAGCAGCAGGCTTGCTATTGAGAGTATACCGCTGCCGCAGCCGATATCAAGTACTGTGGATTTATTATCAATATATTTTTCAAGTGTTTCAAGGCAGAGCTTTGTTGTAGGGTGACTGCCTGTGCCGAAAGCGAGACCCGGTTCGATGTGCAGAACGGTTCTGCCGTCTGCGTCATATTCATCCTCCCATGTCGGGCGGATAAGCAGCTTTTCTCCTATCGGCATCGGATGGAAATATTGCTTCCAGTTATTTACCCAGTCCTCGGTAGCACAGTCATCAACCTCAAATGTATATGGAATATCCTCGCTGCTGAGTCGCTCTTCAATGAAGGAAACGGCCTCCATAGGGTTTTCATGAGGATTGACATAAACATGAATAAAGCCCTTTGTGCGGTCTGCCTTTAGCAACTCTTCCTCAATCAAATCAATATGGGCAATCTCCATAACCTCGTTTTCAAGATCTGAATAATCCTCGATATAAATGCCGTATGGCACTACCATATTTGCAATATTGCTGGCTGTTTCGATATCCTTTGTATCAACTGTTATTATAATTTCCGACCAGCTTTCGTTTACGATACTATCCAATTTTTTATTCTCCTAAATTTACTTTATGCTCTGTTGATGAAAGACCGTGGTTGAACAGCTTTCTGTTATCAAGTGCCCACTGCCTTTCCGTGAATTTTCCCGGCTCAATCTTATTTGTTGCATTATTTATTTCAAATATTGTTGCATCAAGTGAGTCGAGTGTTGAAAGAATTTCAGCCTCTAAAAACATCGGTCTTACAGGAGAGCCGTATTCAGGCACACCGTGATGCGACAGTATCATATGCTCTAGCAGGATTACCTTTTCATCCTCAATTCCAAGCTCTTTTGCAGTTTCTTCAATATACATTGCACCCTTTACAAGATGACCTATAAGCTCACCGCCAACGGAATAGCCGCTGCAAAGTCCTGTCTTTGATGTTTCCATTTCAAAGGTTTTTGCTACGTCGTGGAGTATTGCACCTGAAAGCAGCAGCTCTCTGTTTACATTTGGATAAACAGTGCAGACCTTTTCAGCCATTTCAACAATGGATGCCGTATGCAGCATAAGCCCGCCGACAATTGCGTGGTGCAGTCTGTATGCAGCAGGGTAAACCTCTAAGCTGTCTCTGTTTTTCAGCATAATTGATGATACAATCTGCTTTAAGTCATTATCGCTGAAATGATTGACCTTGTTAAGTAATATTGAAAAAACGGTTTTTCCGTCATATTCTGATGCCGGTACAAAGTCCTTAATCATTTCGTCAGGAGCTTTTTTTATCATATTTATTGTGAGCTGAGGCTTGCCCTTGTAATTATCAACTGTGTATTCAATCTCAATAACCTCGCCTGCCTCAAATTGACCGTTGTTTTCAAATCTCCACACCTTAGCGGGGTATTCCTTTTTATCACTGCCTATAACAGTCATATCAAGAAAGCCATTGCCGTTTTTATCTTTTTTTTCGGCAAGCTCCTTTATAAATGCAAATGATGCCATATGTTAACCTCTTTCAGGGTAATAAGGCTTGTACATAATCCGCCAAAACCCGTATATTCTTAATCTGTTCACACTTATTATACAATAAATTAACTATATATTCAATGCTAATTTCCTTGACAAAGTATGGCTTGATTGGTATTATACTTTTGTATATATTTGGTTTATACTTACTTATATGGAGTGATATAATTGAAGGATTTTGATAATCTTTGTTCTAACTGCTTTGCTCAGCTTACAGGCGGCAGTATATGTGAAAGCTGCGGCTATGATAACGATGCTGAGACGAATATGATGTATCTCAGACCGAAAACTGTTCTTAATGACAGATATGTTATCGGCTCTGTTGTGGTGCACGAAAGTGATGCTGTTGTTTATATGGCATATGATATCCAGATTGATGCTGTTGTAAATGTAAGGGAATTTTTGCCAAAGGGCATTGCAAATCGTCTTGAGGGCAATAATGAAGTTCATATCAGAGAACGTTATAAGGCCAATTACGAAAAGTACAAGGCATCCTTTGTAAAGCTTTGGTCAACGATTATTCAGATGCGAAATCTTTCTGCTGTTGTACCTGTTTTTGATGTGTTTGAGCTTAACGGAACTGCTTATGCTGTAAGCGAGCATATGGAGACCATATCTCTGCGTGAATTTCTGCTGAGAAGCCCTGACGGAAATATTCTTTGGGATCAGGTAAGAATTATGTTTATGCCTGTTCTCACTACGCTTGAGGCACTGCATTCAAACGGAATTATTCATGGTGCAATCTGCCCTGATAATTTAGTACTTTGCCGTGATGGTAAGGTCAGATTGAAAAGTTTTTGCATTACCGAGGCGAATATGATATCATCAGATCTTGAATTCAATGCAAATGATGGCTACACGGCACTTGAGCAGTATGACAATAATCATAAAATGTGCCCTGCAACGGATATCTATGCTTTTTCAGCTTGCATATTCCGTGCACTTGTAGGTCAGAATCCTCCTGATTCCAAGTCAAGAGAGACGAATGACAAGCTGATGATTCCAAATACGATTGCTGAGAAAATTCCTACTCATATCATAAAGGCACTCGGCGGCGGACTTCAGATTTATCCTGAAAAGAGAACACAGACAATTGATGCTTTCAGAGAACAGCTCAGTGTTGCACCGACAGTTGTTGCAGCTGCCGCTCAGAAGCAGGAGATGCCTGAAAAGGATCCCGTTGAGGAAGAGGAATTCTATAGAGGATATCCCGGATATGATGCACCAAAGCCTAAATCAAACACAGGCAAGGTTGTAATTGCGATTTTGGTAATACTGATTATTGCTGCTGCAATTACAGGTGCATATATTGTTAAAAACGGCGGTATCAATAAGCCGGAGGAGGATACCACAGCATCTGTATCTACAGCAACCTATACGGTGCCCGATTTTGTATCTTCCGGTTATACTCAAAGTGATATTCAAAACAGCGGTGCATGGAACAGTCAGTTCACAATTTCCTTCACTTCTGATTATTCAAAGGATGTAGCTGAGGGTGTTGTTTTCAAGCAGAGCATTGATGCCGGTGAAACGGTTGATGAAAAAACGGAAATCGTGCTTACTGTCAGCAAGGGCATAAAGACTGAGGTGCTTCCTGATGTCGGCGGTATGTCTGTTGAAGCGGCTACAAAGCCGCTTGAAAAGCTCGGCTTTACGGTTTCAACAGTTGAGATTTATAATAACGGCGGCAACACAAAGGATACTGTAAAGGCAAAATACGGTATGGCACCGGGTGCAGGCGAGGAGGTCGCAGTCGGCGAGGAGATTATTCTTCAGGTCTATGGCGAGGTTGTAACAACTACTACTCAGCCTGATGCCGATGATACAAATGAATAACTGAATTTTTTAGGCTCTGCGGACAGCTTGATGTCCGCAGGGCTTTTTGTTTTGCGTTATCTTAATATTTTTGTTTTATCCTGTAACTTTTTTGAAAATCATATCGTTATATAAGTGAAAGGACCTTTCAAAGAGGAAAAAATAAACCCAATATTTTAAACGATTACCGAGGAGGTGGCATATTGACTGAAAATGAATTTATAAGCACTGTCAAAAAGCAGAACAGACGTATATATCTGATTGCACTTTCCATCACGCAAAACAGCAGTGATGCTGAGGACGTTATGCAGAATGTATTTATAAAGCTGTGGAAATATACGAAACCGTTTTATGACGAGGAGCATCTGAATAAATGGCTCACCGCAGTCAGTGTGAACGAAAGCAGGGATTATCTTAGAAACCCTTTCAGAAAAAGAAGACTGCCGCTTGATGATGCTGTGAATATTTCTGTTCTTGATAAGACAGAAAATATTGATTTGTTCAGGGCAGTTATGTCACTTGATACAAAGGATCGAACAATCATACACTTGTTTTATTATGAGGATATGAGCATTGCCGATATTGCAAATATTATGAAAATTAAGGAATCGGCAGTTAAAACAAGACTGTTTCGTGCAAGGGGAAAATTAAAATCTATTTTAGGAGATGAATGGATAAATGAATAAGAATAAGGAGTATTATAAGGAGACCTTTTCAGTCTTTACACCGTCAGATACGGCTGTCGAAAAGGTATTTGAACTGACAACGGATAAACAGAAAAAAGCATCAAATCTCACCTTCAGGCGAATTGCCGCAGCGGCACTTGCATTTGTGCTTATCATCGGCGGCGGTTTCGGTATCAATTCGGCTGTCAGCAAAAGAAATGCAGTGTCCGACAAGCTGGGTGTTATGGTTGCAATGGCAGGCGAAAGGGAACTGCTTGCAGCAGGCAAGGCAAATGAGCAGGATGTGTTTTATGGGATTTATGTAGCTGATTTAGAGGATGAAGAGGCAATGAAGGCGGCTGCAGACAGGTGGCAAAAAGACAAGACAAAACAAAATGAGCTTGGTGATGAAATGCAAAAGAAATATGGCGAGAAGGCGATTACAAGAAGCTACAGTGCATCAAGCGGCTCTTGTTACAGCCTAAAGCTTGAAAAGGATACTGCTGTGATTTATACTATGCGTTCCGGTTCATTCCTTCTTAATATCTTTGACTATTCAAATGTCAAAGATATTACTATAGAAAATACAAGCCAATATGGTGTTCTGGGTGTGGATTATTGGGATCCGTATTATGATTTGAGTGAAATGGATATGGATATTTACGATGATGTGTATGGAGAAGATTCTGCAGGATGGTTTCACTATGCTGAATACACCTTTGGTAAAACTGACGAAAAGATAGTTCTTACAAAAGAAATTCTCACAGCAGGTCAGGAAAAGGAATGGGGTGGACTTTATACAGCAAGCGGTATGATTAATCCTGGTTATTCGGTTGATTGGGATGTTTCTGAATATCTTAAGCTTGCTATTGGCGAAAATGTCGATTTTGATTTGTCACAGATTAAAGATACAATTATCTTTACCATTCATTATGAAGACGGCACAAGTGAGCAGGCGAGTGTAAGCCTTGAATTTGACAGCGACGGCTATATGCACATTGCTGATGCACAGTAACCTAATATGTAAAAAAGACTTGCTGCGGCAGGTCTTTTTTATTGCTTATTTAAAATATATATGCTATTATATATGATGTAAAATTATGTTTAATGGTGATGTCTGTGGAACTGTCAAAAAACGATAAAATTGAATTAACGATTGATGCACTGACCTCTGAGGGCAGCGGTGTTGGCAGATATAACGGACTTGCCGTATTTGTACGTGGTACTGTCCCGCAGGACAGAATCATTGCCCATATCATCAAAAGGTCAAAGAATTACGCAATCGGTATTATTGACAAAATCCTTTCACCAAGTCCCGAGAGAATGGAAAGTGACTGCCCGTATTCCCAAAAATGCGGTGGCTGCTCCTTCCGTCATATGACCTATGATGAGGAACTCAGATATAAAAAAAGCAGAGTGCAGGAGGCGCTGAGCCGTATCGGTCATCTCGATATTGAGGTTAATGAAATAATCGGTGCGCAGGAGCTGACACATTACAGAAATAAGGCACAGTACCCTGTTGATATCTGCAATGGCGAACTGTTTGCAGGCTTTTATGCCTATAAGAGCCACAGAATTATCCCTTGTGCTGATTGTAAATTACAGCCTGCTGAATTTGAAAAAGGACTTTCAGCCTTTGCAAAATGGATTGAGCGTGAAAATATCACCTCCTATAATGAACAGACAGGAAAAGGACTGCTGCGTCATATCTATTTCAGAAAGGGATTTGCAACAGGCGAGATAATGGCTTGCGCTGTTATCAATTCAAACAGTATACCAAACAGTGAATTGCTTGTGAATCTGCTTAAAGAAAATGTTGACGGACTTGTATCCGTTGCACTCAATATCAACAAAGAAAAGACCAATGTTATCCTCGGCAGTGAAACTAAGATAATATGGGGCGAAAAGAATATAAGGGACGAGCTTTTGGGCAAAACCTTTTTGATTTCACCGAATTCCTTTTATCAGGTTAATCATAATCAGTGCGAAAGGTTGTATGCCAAGGCAAAAGAATTTGCAGGGCTTACAGGCAGCGAAACCGTGCTTGATTTGTACTGCGGTGTCGGTACAATCGGTCTGACTATGGCAGAGAATGCAAAACAGCTTGTGGGTATCGAAATTGTGTCGCAGGCGATTGAAAACGCAAAAGAAAATGCGAAAATAAACCATATATCAAATGCACAATTTATCTGTGCAGATGCACCGAAGGGTGCAGAAATACTAAAAAAACAGGGCATAAAGCCTGATGTAATCATTCTTGATCCGCCGCGAAAGGGCTGCGATAAAGCATTGTTTGATACTGTGGAGCAGCTTGCACCCGACAGAATTGTTTACGTGTCCTGCGACAGTGCAACCCTTGCCCGTGACTTGGCAGTGCTTAAGGAAAAGGGCTACGAAACCAAAAAGGTATCGGCAGTAGATATGTTCCCGCGTACCCCGCACGTCGAGGCGGTGGCATTGGTTGTCCGTAAAACAGAAAGTGTAAACAACATTGAGGCAGCAATAGACAGAGAAACTGATAAATTCAGATTTATGCAGGCATTTGATTGTGGAGCAGAGTATTGATTATGGGATTATTTGATAAATTTAAGAAAAATAAGGAAGAACAGATAAAACCATTAAATGAGCAGGATTTCAAAGAGTTTTTTGAACGTCCACAAGCACTTTCTGATGAAAAATGTCGGCTGCTTGTAGATAGGTATGCCGAACAACTGAAAAAGATAGAAAGCAAGTTCTATGAATATAAAGCTGATGCTGAAACGATTATCAGCAAAGTGTCCAAAACAATTAGACGCACCGTTATCACAAAAGGGGCAATTTCTGATTTTACGCCATTTCACGAGGAAAGAGCAGGATATAAATTAAACGGAAAAATCATAGATGAGCCTGTTATATCTGACTATTGTATGAAATATCATTATGACAGTAACGACAGGGTTGTTATGGTCGAAGAGTACAGCACCTTTTTGAAAAAATTTATGATAACGGAAATATATTTATATTATGACAGTTATGCTGAAAAGCTTTGGTTTTCAAGCGGCATATTAAGCAGGCTTTTTGTATTTGACAATGCTTTTGCAAATACAAAATTATGTTTTTCGTTTTCATCACATTTTCAAGTTGGTAGAATTGCCGAGGAATTTATATATGAAAATAATGTTTTAAAAGAAATCAATATAGGAAAATCCGACGGTAATTACAAGGATATATTTATCTATGAAAAAGATAAGCTCATTATGATTGAACATATGTATCCCAATGGAGTCCGAAGATTGCGTTATACAACTAAAAAGCCCAACTTCAAAAAAATACGGGCTGATGTTGAAGCTAAGCTAAAGCAGATTATTTGTGAACGAAACGGTGACTATAATGCTTTGGGTATTGAGGGGTTCATAGACCAGCAACAGCCTATGATATGCGTTTGTTTTACCAAAGAGGAAAAGCCGGGTGATTTGATTGCTGACTGGAATGCTGCAATGAATAATATTGAAATATATGATTGGCAGTTCAACGATGAGCAGGAGAAAAAATGCGCAAAAATGATAGCTGAAATTATTGTATCTCTTGTTGCACAAGATGTATTAAACGGAAAACAGATTTATTTTCATCAAAATCAAGTTTGTGTTTCACAATTATATTCGGGTGTAAAAAATGTGTTTAAGAAAGAGAATTTAAGCGTCAAATAAAAGTTTGAGGTAATATTTATTTTGAATCGGATTTTAATTGTCAATGGCAGACTTGAGGATTTTTTAGAGTCACTCGGATGCGTTGAAAAATTATGAAGATATGTGATATGAAATGAATATAAATGGATTTATAGGCATATTCGCCTTTGCAATACTGTCATTATTAAGCCGTGCGGCGTTTTTATGGTTGTTGAGACTGAGTTATAAAACGGCAGGGAAAACGCTCAGAGAGGTTGAAAAGCATTACGACGAGGTTAAAAGAAAAGCTATTGCATATGAAAAAGAAATTACGTGGCTTGCTCGTGTTTCGCCAAAACCGATGCTGACAAAATTTCTTTATATTTCTTATTACGTGCTGTGCAGTCCGGGAATCGTTGGTGTAGTTTTGTCCTTGATTAATATTTTTGTCCCGCAGCTTGATTTGATTCTCAGCAAATTTGCGTTTTTGTTAATCGTATTGTGTATGATTTCTGCCTTATTCGGCGTAATAGTCAGTTATATAGTCAAAATGAAAAAATAAAGACAGGAGTTTTAAGTTTATGTGCTATAATAGCTATTTAGATTCTAACGGCGAATTGAAAATGGAGTACAGGGAACAGGCGATAGCTGTTTTAGAAAAAATTTTAAAAGCTTTTCATAACAAGGAGTTTTCGGATGTGCAGGTCATTGTTGATGAATCCGAAATTGATGATTTGGAGGATTTTTTAACCGAATTTATGCAGGGCACACTTGAACTCAATGATTTTGATGCTGTTGATGAATATGGAGCAGAGTATCATTTTAATCCTCAATATGAATATTCACAATTATCCATAGAGCTGTATAATGACAAAAGCGGATTTTATCTGGAATATGATATGACATCAAACGGCAAGCTTGTGGATATGGTGCTGCAATTGAAATTTATATTTACGGAAAACTGCTTGAAAGTCATTTTTGAAAACATAGATTTGCAATAAGATTTTAATAACACAAAGAAAACAATAATTATTTGAAATAGTTTGATATTAAAAGGATAAGCTATGAAAAAATTGAATGTAATAATGGTGTTTAACAAAGAAGAAAATAAAATATTAATGTGCAAGCGCAGTAAAGAGCCGTATAAGGGAATGTTCAATTTAGTCGGCGGTAAGGTCGAGGATAATGAGGATGAATTGCAGGCGGCATACCGGGAGCTGTGGGAAGAAACAGGAATAACCGATAAGGATATTGCATTAACACATATTATGAATTTTCAGTATATGCTGTCGGATATTGAGCTTGAAGTTTATGCAGGCAGGCTTAATAATGATGTTGAGCTTGTTGAAGAGGTTAATAAGCTTTATTGGTTAGATAGAAATGAAAACTTTTTTGATACTGAAAAATTTGCAGGCGAGGGCAATATAGGGCATATGCTTTGTTAGGTGTATTTATATTATAAGAATATAGTATTTGCCGAGTAAATTAAAATACTTGGTATATTATGAACAGTCACTGTTTTGATTGAAAATAATGTTAAGGTAAAATTGTTATGGAAATTTGGGATGGATATTTTAGGGACGGTACTTTTGCTGATGTTGAATTAGTCAGAGGTGAGTCTATTTTAAATGGGTTATATCATCTTGTGTGTGAAGTGTTGGTAAGACATATTGACGGTGACTATTTGCTTATGCGCAGGGATTTGTCCAAACCGAATTATGGTGGCTGTTATGAAGCAACGGCAGGTGGTTCCGCTTTAAAGGGCGAAGATAAATTTGCTTGTATCAAAAGAGAGTTGTTTGAAGAAACAGGGATTATGTCAAATGAATTTGAAGAAATCGGTCATTTTGTATTTGATGACGACAACTGTATTTTCTATACTTTCTTATGTGTTACAGATTGTGACAAAGAATCAATAAAGCTCCAAAAAGGGGAGACTATATCATATAAATGGGTTAATGAAAGGGAGTTTGTCAATTTTATTAATTCAGGTGAAATGATTCCAAGCCAGAAGAAAAGATATTTTGATTTTTTTGTTGAGAAAGATTATATTAACAGTGATATATAAAATTGTGGCAGATCATTTTGATTTTGCTGAACAAATATAAATAAAGGTGATAGATATGAAATTAAAAGACGGAATTGTTACGAATTCAATTGACGGCGAGAGCTTTGCTATTGCAACAGGCAAGGCAGCAAAGGAATTTAACGGGCTTGTTAAAAACAACCCTTCGGCTGCATTTATTTTTGAACTGCTCAAGACGGAGCAGTCAGAGGACAGTATTGTCGCTGCAATGCTTGAGAAATATGATGTTGACGAGGTTACAGTACGTGCCGATGTCAGAGAACTTTTAGAGCTTCTTAAAAGTAAAAATCTTGTTGAGGAATAATTATGACATATTCATCTTTAGAAAGTGAATATCTTATTGTTCTGCTGAAAGCGGCAATAAAAAAAGAACCGCTGCCGAGT
>JAIDVA010000362.1 GCA_029059925.1 Eubacterium sp.
GTTTATCAATAGATGAAATTGCACATATTGAACTACTTGTTAAGGATTTAAAAAAACATTAATATAAACAAAGTAAGGCTCGGCAATTTTTGGAATTGCCGAGCCTTATCTTTTTCATTTACGGCACATATTCAAACTCTATATCATAGAGTGAAACAATGTCGCCCTCCTGTATTCCCTTTTCTCTGAGTGCATCAAACACGCCGCTTTTTTCAAGCACGCGCTGCATATACTGCAAGGCCTCGTAATCCTCAATATCAATTCCCTTAAGCACTTTAGGGAACCAGCTTGCCTCGACGAGATAATAATTGTCGTCCATAACAGTGATTTTAAAGCCCTTATCATCCTTAATAAGTGACTCAACAGGAATTTCCTCAACCTCATATTCCTTGATAGGAGGAAGAGTTTGCAGCTTATTCCAAACTGCATTCATAAGCTCCTGCGTTCCCTCCAGAATCGGTGCACAGATTGAGAAATATTCATATCCCTTTGACTCAACATAGTTTTTGAATTCTTCAATCTGCTCAGGCTCTGCCATATCAATCTTGTTGCCGGCAACAATCTGTGGCTGCTTTGCAAGCTCAGGATTAAATTTTACAAGCTCTTCATTTATTTTTTCAAAATCCTCAATCGGGTTTCTGCCCTCGTGACCGCTGACATCAACAATATGGACAAGCAGACGGCATCTTTCAACATGACGCAAAAATTCGTGACCTAAGCCTATACCCTCACTTGCACCCTCAATCAGTCCCGGAATATCGGCAATAACAAATGAACTGCCCTCACCCATTGAGACAACACCGAGATTCGGCACGAGCGTTGTGAAATGGTAGTCACCGATTTTCGGCTTTGCCTGACTTACAACGGAAATAAGACTTGATTTGCCTACACTCGGATAGCCAAGAAGACCTACATCTGCAAGAAGCTTGAGTTCAAGTGAAACTTCCCACTCCTCACCGGGAATACCGGGCTTTGCAAAACGCGGAACCTGACGTGTAGGGGTTGCAAAGTGCATATTACCCCAGCCGCCCTTACCGCCCTTAGCGGCTACAAAACGGTCCGTTTTGCTCATATCGGCCATAACTGCACCTGAATTAGCCTCACGGATTATCGTACCCCTTGGCACTTTAATTTCAAGGTCAGGTGCTTTTTTGCCATACTGACGTGAGCCTCTGCCGTTTTCACCATTTTTTGCGGCATATTTACGCTTATATCTGAAATCGGCAAGCGTTGCCAGATTATCATCAACAACAAACACAACATCGCCGCCCTTGCCGCCGTCACCGCCGTCAGGACCGCCTGCTGCAACATATTTTTCACGGTGAAAGGCAACTGCGCCTGCACCGCCGTCACCCGCTTTAATCTTTATTTTAGCAATATCTACAAACATAATGAACTTCCTTAAATCTTTCTTAATAAGAATATTAACAAAATCAAAGCAAAAATGCAACATAAGATTTATCGGCAATTGCTTTTAAACTTAAATTATGTTAGTATAATTTAAAAATAATAAACTAAAGGTATTATTTGTAAGTATGAAAATAAAGAATATTGAAATAGAAAACAATTTGTGTCTTGCACCAATGGCAGGAATTGCTGACAGAGCCTTTCGTGAGCTTTGCATTCATTACGGTGCAGGCTACACAGTAAGCGAAATGGTATCAGCCAAAGGCTTTACTATGGGAGACAAAAAGAGCCGTGAGCTTATGGTGCTTGGAGAATCAGAAAACCCTGCCGCTATTCAGATATTCGGCGATGATCCTAGTATAATGGCTGAAGCAGCAGAAAAATGCCTTGCATTCAAGCCGCAGGTAATTGATATAAATATGGGTTGTCCTGCACCTAAAATTGCAATGAACGGCGGCGGAGCCAGCCTTATGAAAAAGCCTGAGCTTGCAGGCGAAATCATCAAAGCCGTATCAAGTACAGTATCCGTGCCTGTTACAGTAAAAATCCGCAAGGGCTGGGATGATGAAAATGTCAATGCCGTACAGCTTGCAGAAATTGCTGAAAAAAACGGAGCAGCAGCCATAACTGTTCATGGCAGAACCCGAATGCAAATGTATTCGGGTACAGTGGATTACGATATAATCGCAAGGGTAAAACAGGCAGTGTCAATCCCTGTTATCGGCAATGGAGATATAAAAGATGAGCAGAGTGCGGCTATTATGCTTGAAAAAACCAACTGCGATGCAATTATGATTGGCAGAGGTGCTCTCGGCAATCCATGGCTATTCCAAAGGCTCAATGCTTATTTGAGTGAATGCCGTGTTCTGCCTGAAGTGAGTATTAATGAAAAAATGGTCGTTATGCTCAGGCATATTCAAAAAATAATTGACTACAAAGGTGAATACACTGCACTGCGCGAGGCAAGACACCATGCCGCATACTACACCAAGGGACTGCGCGGAGGTGCAGCATTCAGACGTGAAATAGGTCAGCTTGAAACCTACGAGCAGCTGCAGGAATTAGCCTTCAGAATAGCAAAGGAAAATGAATCATGATTTTTAAAAACTGTACTTTTTATAACGAATTCTTCGAAAAGGAATTCGGCGACATTGAAATTGAAAACGGAATAATTAAGCAAATAGGCATTATTGACGGCGAAGGAAAGGATATGAGCGATTTAATACTCATACCCGGCTTTGTTGATGTTCATATTCATGGCTGCGGCGGTGGTGATGTCAGTGATGCCGACACCGAAAGTCTTGATAAAATCACGTCCGAGCTTGCAACACACGGGGTTACCTCCTTCTGCCCTACGTCAATGACACTTGGCAGTGACAGACTGCTGGACATTGTCAAAACAATTGCAAATTACAAAACCTGCGGTGCCAAGGT
>JAIDVA010000363.1 GCA_029059925.1 Eubacterium sp.
GTATAATATTTTATTGTATATTTTTTTATAACGTGATATGATTAAAAGTGAAAAATAAAAGGGGGAGTTGACATGGCAGTAAAAACAAAAAAAGAAAAACGGGTATTAACGGCGGAAGAGAAAAAGGCAAGAAGAAAAAAGAGAAGCAGAATAGCATTGGTAGTTGTTGTGGATGTAATTGCCGCAATAATCATATTCCTTTTTGCTTGTACGGGACTTAACAAATCTGCACTAAAATCTAATCTTGAGTTCATTAAGTCTTTTGACATTGTGACATATGATGATCAGCTTGTGCCTGAAATCGCAGATGATGGATATTATACGTTTGTAACAGACGATGACTTTAATATTATGCAGATAACGGATGTGCATTTAGGTGCCGGCTGTTTCAGTAAGGGCAAGGATGCGAAAGCACTTGAAACCGTTGCTGCAATGGTAAGCGAAGAAAAACCGGATTTGGTTATGGCTACGGGGGATATTGCTTTCCCTATGCCGACACATTCAGGAACAATTGACAATAAAAATTCGGCAATGCTTTTTGCTGAGCTTATGGAGCAACTCGGTGTTTATTGGGCACCTGTATTCGGTAATCACGATACGGAATCGTATTCGAAATATACACGTGAGGAGATTGCAGAATTCTATTCAAGTGATGCTTATCCGCATTGTCTTTTGCAGCCGGGGCCTGAGGATGTTGACGGCTATTGCAACTATGTGATCAACATAAAGAATTCACAGGGTAAAATTATACAAAGTCTTATTATGCTTGATACGCTGTCATATATAGGTGAAAGAGCAATTGACGGCATTATTATGAAATATGACAGGATTCACGACAATCAGATTGAATGGTATAAGCAGCAGATTACTTTCCTTACTCAGGAAAATGGAGGAGAAACTCCAAAATCACTTTGCTTTTTCCACATCCCGCTTATTGAATATCAGGATGCATGGACTGAATATGCCGAAAATGGTTATCAGGATACAGATAATGTTAAGCTTATCTATGGCAAGGTTGGTGAGATTGATGAAATGATTTGCTGTCCTGAAGAAAACTGCGGCTTGTTTGAGGTTGCTAAGAATCTTGGTTCAACGCAGGGATTTTTCTGCGGGCACGATCATCTGAATACATATTCGCTTGATTATAAGGGGATACGACTTACATATGGTAATTCTATAGATTATCTTGCATATTTTCAAATTGCCAAGTATGGCGCACAAAGAGGATGCACAATGATTAAGGTTAAGCCAAACGGCAGTTTTGATGTTGTACCTGAAAGCTATTATCAGGAAAAATATAATGCACTTGATGAAAAAGAAAAACTCAATATGGGTGATTATATGCTCGCAGGATAGTTAAAAAATATCTATGTAATTGGTGTTGCGATTTTTGTTTTTAGAAATTGCAATGCCGATTTGATATAACTTTTGATAAAACAATATTAATAATATCTTATAAAAAAACAGCCGTCAGTTGATTAGCTCAATTGACGGCTGCAGCACCCTCTTCTGAGAGGGTGCTTTTATTTTTCGGAGTATTGTGTTTTTATGTGGTTTGATTGACGCTTTTTTAACAAATCATACCGCTTTCAACCCAGCGCATAACGGATGGATATTCTTCCTTATAGTTATCAAGCTGTTCGTGATTAGTGTCGATAAATGCCTGCATTTCCTCATAATCCTCAAATTCAAAGGTGAAATCCTGCTCAAAGCTGTAGGTTACGGTGAACATTAAGTCAAATATGTCATCTGGTGAGAATTCCTCGAGCATTTTATCTGCAACGATTTCGGTTGTATAGTCAAGTGCGTTTTTGAGTGTGATTTCAAAATCGTCCTCATCAATCTCAATTGAGTCATTGTTTTCGCAATATTCGGTTATATCACTTTCATCAAAGCCAAGGTTTTGGAGATATTCAAGCACATCCTCAAAGCCTGTCTCGTTAACCTCGTCATATAATCTGTAAATAAATTCGCCAACAAGATTCTGCAGTGCAGTTGCCTTGATTACTGCATCGATTTCATGATTTTCCTCGTCTGTAATAACAAAGCCGTCTTCCTTGAAATTTTCCCAAATCAGCTCATAAAAGGTTCTGTGCTGTTCATTCTCTTGAAAAATTGCTTGCTGAATGTAATTTTCGATATCCATTATATTTCTCCTCCGGGTTTTTAAATATAAGATATACATATTGTAACCGATATGTATGATATTTTCAATATTGCATTACAAGTTTATATGATATATAATAAAATTTAAGATATATGTTTGATTGGAGCGTTTTTTTTGCAGTTTAAAATTACAAGCGGCGACAGCTTTGCTGTGCTCGGAATAGATGGCGCACAGCTTAATTCATTGGTTAAAGACGGAAGAGAATATCTTTGGCAGGGCAATCCTGAATTTTGGGCAGGGCAGGCACCTGTCTGCTTTCCGATTGTCGGCGTATTGCCTGACGGTAAGGCTGAGGCATTCGGCAAGGAATGTAATATGAAACGCCACGGTGTTGCAAGAATCAATCCGTTTGAGGTTTTTGAACAGAAAAAAAACAGTATTACCTTTATTCAGAAAAGCAGTGAAGAGACCAAAAAACAGTTCCCCTTTGACTATGAGCTTAAAATAAAATATACCATTGTCGGTGATACTGTTACTAATGAATATATGATTACCAATACAGGCAAGGATAAGCTGCCGTTTGTTATCGGCGGCCATCCTGCGTTCAACTGTCCTGTTGATGAGGATGAATGCTTTGAGGATTATAAAGTGACTTTTGACAAGCCGATTCATAAGCCTTGCTTAAGACCTGATCATCACACAGGACTTGTTGATACGTCTGAACATTATGATGTTATGAATGGTACAGATACTCTTGAATTGCAGCATGATTTATTTGAGGATAAGGATGCACTTATTTTTGAAAACTGCGAGGCAAAGTCTGTAACGCTTATCGGCAAAAACGGCAGGGGAATCCGAATGGAGTTTCAGGATATGAATAATCTGCTTATATGGTCTGCTGTAGGCAATGCACCATTTGTTGCACTTGAGCCGTGGACAGGTATTTCAAGCTGTCTGGATGAAGATGGAATTTTTGAGAATAAAAGGGGAATGACCCTATTATTACCGGATGAAACAGTATCTTTTAAATTTAAAATAACAATGATTTAACAATTTATTTATATTATCTTGTTAAAATCAACTTATAGATGATAGGTGATTTAATGAATTACGGATTTTTCAGAGCAGCGGCGGCATCATTAAAACTGAGAGTTGCCGATCCTGAATATAATAAGGAAGAAATAAAAAAGGCAATTGATGCGGCTGTGGCTGAAGAGGCGAGGCTGCTTGTCACGCCGGAGCTTTCAATAACAGGCTATACCTGTGCCGATTTGTTTTTTACAAAGGCATTGCAGAGCTCATCTGAAAGAGCAATCGACGATATTGTAAAGTATACAAGCGGCAAAAATATTGTTGTCGTGGTGGGAATGCCTATTCCGTTTTATAATAGTTTGTATAATTGTGCTGTAGTGATACAGAATGGTGCGGTTTGCGGTATAGTTCCTAAAAAGCATATTGCGAATTATAATGAGTTTTATGAAAAACGCTGGTTTGCATCAGGCAGTCAATTCAGAAGCTGTCAACCAATAAATGTTTGCGGATATGATACTCTTATAGGTCCACAGATTTTTGATCTTGGTGAAGGTGCGGTTTTGGGTGTTGAGCTTTGTGAAGATTTGTGGGTGCCTAATCCGCCAAGCAGTTCACTTGTATGTCACGGTGTAAATATTATCGCTAATCTTTCTGCAAGTGATGAGTATGTATCAAAGGCTGAGTACAGACGTGACCTTATATCCAACCAATCGGCAAGATGTATCTGTGGCTATGTTTATGCAGGTGCATCCGTTTATGAAAGCACAACGGATTTGGTATTCAGCGGTGCAACCTTGGTTGCAGAAAACGGTGCAATCCTTGCCGAGGGTGAACGCTTCAGCAGAGAAAATGTAATCACCTATGCAGATATTGATATCGAAAAATTGACAGCACAAAGGCATAATAATATGTCTTTTGAAAATCTGAGCGAGGAAATTGTTTTTTCAAAAATATCAATTAAGAATGAAAGCAACGACTTAAAATACCGATTTGTTGATTCGCATCCGTTTGTGCCTGCCGATGATGAAAAAAGGCGTGAACGCTGCAAAGAGATTTTTGCAATTCAGGCATCGGGACTTGCTAAACGTATTGAGCACGTAGGCTCAAAGGGTGTGGTTGTCGGCATCTCGGGCGGACTTGATTCCACACTTGCACTGCTTGTCTGTGTGGAGGCAATGAAAATGCTCGGCAGGGATAACAGTGATATACTCGGTATTACAATGCCCGGGTTTGGTACTACCGATAGGACACACGATAATGCGGTTGAGCTTATGAAGGCTCTCGGTGTTACCGTTAAGGAAATCAGCATCCGTGATGCTTGTATTCAGCATATGCAGGACATTGAGCACGATGAAAGTATAAAGGATATCACCTACGAAAATACACAGGCGAGGGAGAGAACCCAAATCCTTTTTGACATGGCAAACAAGCATGGTAAGCTTCTTGTGGGTACAGGTGATTTGAGCGAGCTTGCAATGGGCTGGTGCACGTATAACGGTGACCATATGTCCATGTACGGTGTCAATGCATCTGTTCCGAAAACCCTTGTAAGATACCTTGTTGAGTATGTTGCAAATGTGAGCGACGAAAAAACAGCCTCCATTTTACTGGATGTGCTTGACACACCTGTTTCACCTGAGCTGCTGCCGCCTGATGAAAACGGCGAAATTGCTCAAAAAACGGAGGATAATATCGGGCCGTATGAGCTTCATGATTTTTTTCTATATCACTTTGTTCGTTTTGGATTTGAGAAGGAAAAGCTGGCAGCGTTGGCACTTAAGGCATTTGACGGTAAGTATAACAGGGATACTGTTAATCGCTGGCTTGAGGTGTTCTTAAAGAGATTTTTTATCAGTCAGTTCAAACGCTCCTGTATTCCCGATTCACCTAAGGTCGGTTCGGTTTCACTGAGCCCGAGAGGGGATTGGCGAATGCCGAGTGATGCATCTTTTAATGCTTTTATTTAGTCAAACAAGAGTTGAACCTTATTTTGTTCGATTCTTCTTTGGTTAAGCTATTTATATCATAAGGGGTTTTGTTTATGAAAAAGGTTATTTCTGTTTCAATGGTTATTGCAATGATTTTTATTCTCAGTGCGTGTTCCTCTGCCGAGTATACGGAGACTCCTGTTACTGTTGCTGTTACGGATGAGAATGGTGAGGTTGTAACAGATGCACATGGTAATACGGTTACTGAGGTTGTTACCGATGAAAACGGTAATGCAAAAACGGAGACCAAAAAGAACATAACAGTAAAAGAAAGTAAGAATACAACTGCTGCAAGCAATGATAGCCAGAATAATAACAATAATGACGGCAATAGTGCAAATAATGGCGGCAGTGGCAATTCGGGAAATAACAATAACGGCAGCAATAATAATCAAGGCGGCAACGGCTCAAATGGTAATAATACTACTGCCAAGGATGATACAACAAAGCCAACCGAAAAGCCTAAAAAGCGTGATGTTACAATAACTGTAAATCTGCCATACTATAATGAAAAACCAACTAAGCTTACTTTATATTGGAAGGTAGGCGATGATAAGGAATATACTGCCTTTGATCCTGTAGACCTTGTGCTTGACGGTAAGGGGAATAATAAAAAGCAAGAATTCACAATTGAGGATGTCAAGGGTGAGATTCATGCTTATATCGAGCTTGAAGGTATTGTAATCACACATAATGACGTAATTATCCGTGCAATAGGTGATGATAAAGAACACGGCACCATTACGCCTGTTACCGGCATCGAGATAATGGATGGCGGTATGGAATAGTGATTAAAAACAGTAGGATTTTCCTGCTGTTTTTTTATTTTATGATTATTTTATCATTGAATTTGTAATTTAATAGTGATATAATTAGTAAGGTTAGGTGGATTTATCCATCATATGCTAATCTATTTATAATTTTTTATATTAACTTAGGAGGATGTTCCAATGGCAAGAAAAAAGAAAACTATGGACGGTAACACTGCTGCAGCGCACGTTAGTTATGCGTTCACAGAGGTTGCCGCAATTTATCCGATTACTCCTTCATCAAACATGGCTGAGGAAACCGACGCTATGGCAGCAAGAGGAGTAAAAAACATTTTCGGTCAGACAGTTAAGGTTGCTGAAATGGAATCTGAGGCTGGTGCAGCAGGTGCTGTTCACGGATCACTTTCAGCAGGTGCTCTCACTACAACTTATACCGCATCACAGGGTCTGCTCCTTATGATCCCGAATATGTACAAGATAGCAGGTGAGTTAATCCCATCTGTAATTCATGTATCCGCTCGTTGTGTATCAACTCATGCACTTAACATTTTCGGTGACCATTCAGACGTTATGGCTTGCCGTCAGACAGGCTATGCAATGCTTTGCTCTGCAAATGTTCAGGAGGTTATGGACCTTGGTGCTGTTGCTCACCTTTCAACACTCAAGAGCCGTGTTCCTTTCCTTCATTTCTTTGATGGCTTCCGTACATCACACGAGATTCAGAAGATTGAGACATGGGATTACGATGATCTCAAATCAATGGTAGATATGGATGATATTCAGGAATTCCGTGCCCGTGCACTTAATCCTGAAAGACCTGTTCTTCGCGGTTCTGCTGAAAACAGTGATATCTTCTTCCAGCATCGTGAGGCTTGTAACAAGTATTATAATGATGCTATCGCTACAACAGAAATGTATATGAATATGGTTAACGAGAAAATCGGCACAGACTATAAGCTCTTTAACTATTATGGTGCTGCTGATGCAGACAGAGTTATCGTTGCTATGGGTTCTGTTTGTGACACTGTTCAGGAGACTGTTGATTTCCTTAACGCTCGCGGCGAAAAGGTTGGTATGATTAAGGTTCACCTTTACAGACCTTTCTCAGTTAAACACCTTCTTGATGTTATGCCTGAGTCAGTTAAGACAATTTCTGTTATTGACAGAACTAAGGAGCCTGGTTCACTCGGTGAGCCTCTTTACCTTGACGTTGTTGCAGCTCTCAAGGGTTCAAAGTTTGAGAATGTTCCTGTTTACGGCGGCCGCTATGGTCTTGGTTCTAAGGATACATTACCTGCTCACATCATCTCTGTTTACAACAATATGACAGTTGATGCTCCAAAGCAGCAGTTTACTCTTTCAATCAATGATGATATTACAAATCTTTCACTTGATGTTACTGAGACACCTGACACAACTCCTGCAGGCACAACCTCTTGTAAGTTCTGGGGTCTTGGTTCAGACGGTACAGTAGGTGCTAATAAGGATTCTATCAAGATTATCGGTGACCATACTGATATGTACGCTCAGGGTTACTTCTTCTATGATTCAAAGAAGTCAGGCGGTATCACAGTATCACATCTTCGTTTTGGTTCATCACCTATTACTTCAACTTATCTTATCAACAAGGCTAACTTTGTAGCTTGTCATAACCCTTCATATGTAACAAAGTATGATATGGTTCAGGATCTTCTTCCGGGCGGTACATTCCTTCTTAACTGTATTTGGACTCCTGAAGAGCTTGACAAGCAGCTCCCTGCAGCAATGAAGAGATATATTGCCGAGAACGATATTCAGTTCTATACAATCAACGGTATCAAGATTGCTGAGGAGGTTGGTCTTCCGGGTCGTGCATCAACTATTCTTCAGTCTGCATTCTTCACAATCAGCGGTATTCTCCCTGTAGAAGAGGCTATCGGTTATATGAAGGAAAAGGTTGTTGCTAAGTTCTCAAAGAAGGGCGAGGCTATTGTAAACGCTAACCACGCAGGTATTGAGAGAGGTTCACAGGAGCTTGTTAAGATTGAGGTTCCTGCTTCATGGAAGGATGCTGTTGACGAGCCTGCTGAGCTTGTTATTCCTACAGAGCGTCCTGAAATGAAGAAGTTTGTTAAGGAGATTCTTGATCCTGTAGGCAGACTTCATGGTGATGATCTTCCTGTATCAACATTTGTTGACTGTGCTGACGGTGTATATCCTCAGGGCTCAGCTGCATTTGAGAAGAGAGGTATTGCTATCTCTGTTCCTGAGTGGGACAGCACAACATGTGCTCAGTGTAACCTTTGCTCAATGGTTTGTCCTCACGCAGTAATCCGTCCTGTATGTCTTAATGCAGACGAAGTTGCAAACGCTCCTGAAGGCACAAAGATGGTTGACCATAAGAAAGCGCCTTATAAGTATGCTCTTATCGTATCAACTCTTGACTGTACAGGCTGCGGCTCTTGCGCAAATGTTTGTCCTACAAAGTCACTTACAATGAAACCAATCGCATCTCAGCTTGACGAGCAGAAGGTATTTGATGCTCTTGCTGACGTTGAGGCTAAGCCGGAGGTGCTTACAAACAATACAATCGGTGTTCAGTACAGAAAGCCATATCTTGAGTTCTCAGGTGCTTGTGCAGGCTGTGGCGAAACACCTTACGCTAAGCTTGTTACTCAGCTTTATGGTGACAGAATGTACATTGCTAATGCAACAGGCTGTTCATCAATCTGGGGTGGTTCAGCTCCTTCAACTCCTTATACAGTTGACAAGAAGGGTCACGGTCCTGCATGGTCAAACTCACTGTTTGAGGATAACGCAGAGTTTGGTTACGGTATGATGCTTGCTCAGAAGCAGATCCGTGAAAGACTTGCTATGGATGCTCAGGCTCTCCTTGACACAACAGTTGCTGAAAAGGCTCAGGCTTGGCTTGACACTTATGAGGATGCACAGACAAACACAGCTGCTGCTGATGCTTTGATTGATGCACTCAAGAACACAACACTCGATGGTGATGCTGCTGAGGCTGCTGCTGACTTCCTTAAGGATGCAGATTATGCTGCTAAGAAGTATCAGTTCATCTTCGGTGGTGACGGTTGGGCTTACGATATCGGCTTCGGCGGTCTTGACCACGTTATCGCATCAAACGAGGATGTTAACATCGTTGTATTTGATACTGAGGTTTACTCAAACACAGGCGGTCAGGCTTCAAAGGCTACTCCAACAGGTGCTGTTGCTAAGTTTGCAGCATCAGGTAAGGTAGTTAAGAAGAAGGATCTTGCTCAGATTGCTATGAGCTATGGTTATGTATATGTAGCACAGGTTGCTATGGGTGCTAACGCTGCACAGTGCTTAAAGGCATTCCAGGAGGCTGCTGCTTACAATGGTCCTTCAATCATTATCTGCTATGCTCCTTGTATTAACCATGGTATCAAGATGCCATTTAACCAGACAGAGCAGAAGAAGGCTGTAGCTGCAGGTTATTGGAACCTCTTCCGTTACAACCCGGCTCTTATTGCTGAGGGTAAGAATCCGTTCTCACTTGACAGCAAGGCTCCTTCAGCTGACTATGTTGAGTTCATCGAGGGCGAAACAAGATATTCAGCACTTAAGAGAGCATTCCCTGGTAAGGCAGAAGAGCTCTTCGCTATTGCTGCAGATAACTCAATCGAGAAGTACAATAAGCTTGCTAAGCTTGTTGATTACTATGCTCCTGATGCAGAGTAATTTGTATAAGAAATAATAATTCAAATCCCGTCGGAGAATCCGACGGGATTTTTTGTTGTCTCTTCATCAAAGAATAAAAGCACGACTTTGGATATTTCCAAAGTCGTGCTTTGTTATTGTTTGATTATTATTACATTATAAGTGCAAATTCACTTGCAACTGCAAGACCGCCTGCAGCCAGGCCGCCAAGAATTACACCCCATACGAGAAGCACAAATAAGAAAGTTACTACATACAGCGCAATCGGAAGAATGATGCCTGTCATACAAAGATTTTTTGCTTTTTTACGTTTTAAATCTCTTTCGTAACCGTACTGAGGTGAAACAGGGAGACCATTGAGCTTGCTGATGCCGATACAACCTAAGATAATACCTGCAATCGGGAAGAAAAGGCCGGCAATAATGGCAATAATGCCTAAGGTTTTCACTTCATCAATTTTATTGTCAAGCATAAAGTCAAATGCCTGCGGTGTGACAGGCTGACCATATGGCGGATACTGCTGGTTTGGTTGCTGGTACTGCTGATACTGTTGGTTATATGCCTGCCCATTAGGCTGTTGCTGATATGCTTGCTGCTCAGCCTGTTGGTAAGGCTGCTGATAGGCTTGTGAATAATCCTGAGTACCGGGCTGTGCGTTTTGTGTATCATTATGAATTGGCTGCTGATTGTAGGTCTGCTTAAGAGGCTCGCCGCAATTCTCGCAGTAATACATTTCGTCAGAAACGGTTTGGCCGCATTTGTTACAAATCATATTAATCTCTCTTTTCATAATTATTACTGATATTATTTTATCAAATAACTTTGCTGTAGTCAATATAGCAAAAAAATGAATAATTAGTATCAAAAAAATTTATTTTCCCGTTTTTGGCAAAAAATATAGTGTTTTTTATCTATAAATCGTCCTGTACGCGCTATTAGTGCAGGACGATTTTTTGTTCTGCGAAATAATGATGATATCAAACATAGGAAATAGATTTGGAAAATGAAATTTGCTTTGCTTGGTTCATCTTATACCGATTGGAGGATGATTGATTATCGGCAAAAGAAAAAGAATAACTCAAAAGGATGTGATTGACGGTTTAGGGCGCCTTGCCTTTGGTGATATACAGGATGCAATAACACTTCTTTTTGAGACAGAGGACAGCATATTATCTACGCTGCCAAGCCTTGATTTGTTTAATATAAGCGAAATAAAAAGGCAAAAGGGCGGCGGAATGGAAATTAAGTTCTTTGACAGGTTGAAGGCACTTGAAAAGCTAAGAGAGATTATTGATGATGATAAAAAGCAGGGTGGTACATCCTTTTACGATGCTCTTGAAAAAAGTGCAGCAAGCTTAAAGAAGGAATATGAGGTTGAAGATGATGACTGAGTTTGTGCCATTTTCAAAAAAACAGCTTTGTGTTCTGAATTGGTGGTGCAAAAACAGTAAGTTGAGCAGTAAAAACGGAATAATCTGCGATGGTGCTGTCAGGAGCGGAAAAACACTTTGTATGAGCCTTTCGTTTGTCTGCTGGGCATTTTACAGCTTTGGTAATACCTCATTTGCTATGTGCGGAAAAACGATTGCTTCACTCAGACGAAATGTTATAACACCGCTTTTGCCTGTGTTGAAGGAGCTGGGATTCAGCTGTGATTTTAAAATCAGCAGAAATTATCTTGAAATTTCAAAGGATAACATTATCAACCGCTTTTATCTTTTCGGCGGCAGGGATGAATCCTCCGCATCACTTATTCAGGGCATGACCTTGGGCGGAGTAATGCTTGATGAGGTGGCACTTATGCCACGTTCCTTTGTAGAGCAGGCACTTGCACGCTGTTCGCTCGAAAAAGCCAAATTCTTTTTCAACTGTAATCCGGAGCATCCTTATCACTGGTTTTATACAGAATGGATTAAAAAGCATAAGGAGAAAAATATGCTGTATCTCCATTTTACGATGGAGGATAATCCGTCACTTTCAGATACAGTGAAAAATCGGTATAAAAGCCTTTATTCGGGAGCCTTTTATGAACGTTTTGTTGAGGGAAAATGGGTGACGGCAGACGGACTTGTTTATCCGATGTTTGATTACAGCCGGCATGTGAAAAAGTGTGATGGCTTAATCAGTGAATACTATCTTTCCTGTGATTATGGAACGGTTAACCCCTTTTCTCTTGGTCTGTGGGGCAAATGCGGTAAACGGTGGTACAGGATAGATGAATATTATCACGCAAGCAGGGATAAGGGTATTCAACTGACAGATGAGGAGTATTATAGGGCTCTTGAGACACTTGCAGGAGACAGGAACATAAGAGCGCTTATCATTGATCCGTCAGCTGCATCCTTTATTCAGACGGTTAAACGGCACAACAGGTATAAGGTTATCAAGGCAGACAATGATGTGCTGAGCGGTATTAACAGAGTTTGTCAGGCGTTAAAGAATGACGAAATATTCTTTTCGCCGAATTGTACTGACCTGATAAGGGAATTTTCTGTTTACAGATGGGATAACGGAATTAAAAAGGATGCTCCGAAAAAGGAACATGATCATGCGATGGACGATATGCGGTATTTTGTATCAACGGTGCTTAATAAGCAGGAGAGCAAAAATACCTTCGTTTCATTTGCGATAGAAAGGAAATGAGACTTTGGGCTTATTTAATTTTAAGAAAAAAAAGAGTATAGCTGTGTCTGCATCTGCAGTTCAGACCAGTGCAAATGCAAAGCATCCGTATTATCAGCTTTGCACATATATGCCGTTGAATAATGAGACGCGTGTTTATGCGACACTCAGAGAAGCGGTGCCTCTTATTGATGCAGCTATAAATAAAATTGTAAGGCTTACCGAGGGATTTCACTTTGAGACCGGCGATGAGAGACTTGACTTGCAGATGAACAGCTTTTTTGAGCGGATTAATGTTGGCGGAACACAGCAGGGGATATCAGCATTTGTTTCAAATTATCTCAGTCAGCTTTTAACTATGGGAACAGCAGTGGGTGAAATGCTTATTGGTGAAAACGGAATTTATGCTCTTTATAACAGTGAACTGTCAGAGCTCGAGTTGAAGAGAGGTGAAAATCCTGTCGATGTGGAATTTTATATTGCTGATAAAAAAGCAGTAAATCCGTCATTGATTCTTTATTCTGTTTTAAATCCAAAACCCGGGAGTCTTTGCGGAACGAGTATTTTACAGGGCTTACCGTTTATCGGTGATATTCTGATGAAAATTTATAATACTATCGGTCAGAATTGGGAGCATGCAGGCAATATCAGATATGCAGTTGTGTGTAAGCCCGGAGAAGATGACTGTGATGCACCAAGCAGAGCGGGAGAGGTTGCACAGGCATGGCGTGATGCTATGGATTCGAATAGTGTTAAGGATTTTGTAGCTGTAGGTGATGTAAGCGTTAATGTAATAGGTGCGGACAATGTGTGCCTTGACAGTGAGATACCTGTAAGACAGTTGCTTGAACAAATTGTGGCAAAAACAGGTTTGCCGCCGTTTATGCTCGGTCTTACGTGGTCATCAACCGAAAGAATGAGCATGCAGCAGTCTGATATTTTGACTACGGAACTAGAATCCTACAGAAGAATATTAACACCTGTGATTTTAAAAATCGGCAATATGTACCTTGCATTAAACGGTAAAAACTGTCAGGCGCAGGTAGTGTGGGATGATATTACACTTCAGGACGAATGTGACAGTGCCAAGGCAAGACTTTATATTGCACAGGCAGAAAAAATTGAAAAGGAGAATCTTATATGACAGGCGGATATATTGAAAAAACACTTTCACCTCAGAAAAGTGATTTGGAAAAAATCAACAGCTTTACAAGGCGTGAATTTGATTTGGACAGTCTTTATATTTTCAGTATTGAGCTTTGCAACAATGATATTGACAGGGATTATGAAAAATTTTCCGTTGAAGCACTTTATCAGCTTAAGGAAAGGTTTGTCGGTAAGACAGGAATATCCGATCACTCTATGAAGGCTTCTGATCAAAGGGCGAGAATTTTTGATACATGGGTTGAGAAGTCCGACAGTAAAAAAACAGCTGATGGTGATGCTTTTTACAGACTTATGGCGAAGGCCTATATGGTGAAAAGCGAGGAAAATATGCCGTTTATTACCGCTATAGATGCA
>JAIDVA010000364.1 GCA_029059925.1 Eubacterium sp.
CATTTTGATATTACTATTGATGTTGATGAAAAAGAGTTCTGAATGCAATGAAGGAACAGCCGGAGCTTGTTCAGGATGATTGGGAGTATATGCTTACAGGCTCTGATTTTTACACGGAGCTTTTGAAATTTGATGGTATTCTTCTTCATTCCTCATGTATAGTTGTTGATAATAAGGCCTACGCTTTTTCCGCTGACAGCGGTACAGGCAAATCAACTCACACTCAGCTTTGGTTAAAGCATTTTGGAGACAGAGCATATATGCTTAATGATGACAAGCCTGCAATCAGGATGATTGGAGATGAGGTTTATGCTTGTGGGACCCCGTGGAGCGGTAAGTACGATTATTCTTCACCAAGGGTTGTTCCGCTTGCAGGTATATGCTTTTTAGAACGCAGTGAAAACAATTGGATTAAAAAGGCTGATACGGGCAGAGCAGTGTTTAATATCTTTTCACAGACTGTCAGAAAGCTGAATGCTGATAAGATGGAGAACCTTTTTGATGTGCTTGAACAGATTTTTGCAAAGGTTCCGCTCTATGAGCTTGGCTGTAATATCAGTGAAGAGGCGATGCTTACATCCTATAATGCTATGAAAAGGTAAAGTGATATTTTGATATAAATAAAACAGGCGGATTGTAATCCGCCTGTTTTTTATCCTGTGTGTAGTTATGGGTGATTTATCACACTCTAAACATCTGACACGTCTGCAAATATGGGATAATGGTCGCTCATCTGCTGCATTACTGTATCAGATAAAATTGCATATCTGCTTATTGTCGCATTGCCGTTTAAGAATATATGGTCAAAGGTTGGGGCATCGGTATCTCTTTCATCACCGTGTGTTTTTAACTGAGCAACATATTTTGTATCAGTCAGTGTATCGGCAAGTGTATTATACACTGATGGGGCAAAATATTCGTTATTGTATCCGCCATTGTCCATAGCATTGAAATCACCGCAGGAAAATACAGGGCAGTCAAATCGGTTTTGCAATTCCTCAATAAGTGTAAGCTGCTCCTGTGCCTGTGTATTCATAACACGCAGTTCGTCCCTTTCCTTGCCTTCACGTATCAGATCAAAATGGGTTGATGTTACTATATATTGCTTTTTGGTTTCATTATCCTCAAAAAGTCCCCATACAATTCTTCTGAGCCTCGGGTTATCGCCCTGTGAATATTCCATTCGTCCGTAATCAAGCATAGTTACGCTGTCGGAATTATACATAAGTCCCGTCATATGAACAAGCATACCTGATGACAGCGGATAAACAAGCTTGTAGCTGCCTCTGTTTTTTGTAAGACAGCAGTACCATTGGTCGCTCATTTCCTGTAATGCTACTACATCGGGCTTATACGTATCAAGCACCATGTTGAACATTTTTGCTCGCCTGCGTGCGTCTGTACCTCCCCAGCTTTCATAATTTACCAATAAGTTTGAGCTCATTATGCGGGCATAGGTGTTTTCGTCTCTGCTTGAATCAGAATTTTTTATTGATTCCTCAAAACCATTCGGCAGTATATAGTCGTCATAGTTGCCGCGTATGTTTACTGCACCGATAAATGTACCTATTCCTATAGCAACTAAGCATATTAAAACAATTGGGATTTTAATAAGTTTTTTCATATTACACCTGAGAATCGAATGAATTTTACATATTTATTTTACACTATATTTATATAAAAAAACAGGTTAATTTATTAATTCATTTTTAACTTATAATGAATTTAAAAATCGCAAGGTATATATTGCCTTGCGATAATTTGTTTTTATGAAATTCTAATTTTTTATCAGCCTTTTGTATATGATTCTTTGCAATACAAAGCCTGCGAAAAATCCTGTCCAATTGAGTATCAGATCATCAACATCCACATCACCGCAGGAGAAGACATATTGATACCCTTCAATTATAATCGGAGTTATAAACCCAATCAGCGCAATATGAATCGGTTTTGCTTTTTTTAAAAAGCTGAAAAGTATAAACGGCAGGGGAACAAATATTAGAAGATTTCCAAAGAAAATCAGTGGTGCCTCGAATGAAACATTAATATCATTAACAAATGCTTTGAGCATTAAAAATGTTCCGTGAAATGGCACAGTATTCATTGTTCTGCCGCCGTGAAAGGGGTTCCTTAAAAAGCATATAATCAAAATGAAAAGATAAAGCGGTGTAAAGCCATACCAAAAATGTTTATAAAATTCATTATACTTATCATTTTTGAAAATTGACATTGAAAGGAATAGTGCACCCTGCGCAATAAATACTGCTGCAATCCACCATACTCTGTATAAAAACTGACTTCCGCTCAATTGTGTTACATAGTAATCAAAAATCAAAGCTATTGTTATGATTATAACTGCTTTTGGTTCGAATTTCGTTATAAAGCTGATGTTCTTTCGATTGACTAATCCTGAAATAAACACAATAACGAATACCAGCGAAAGCTTTATGAGTATAAAAACTGTGCCTTGATTATTTAAATAACCAAAGAGCTTATCCGAGTTCATTGTAAAGCAGGATAGGCAGAAGGTTATTATAAAAAATATTTTGCACAAATTATTTAAATTTTTAGTCATTAAAAATCTCCGATAATCAATTAAGATTTATGTGTTTATAAATAATATCTATATTAAATTATACCTTTATCAAAGCAAAAATTTGTCAGTTTTAATC
>JAIDVA010000365.1 GCA_029059925.1 Eubacterium sp.
AAGTGTAATATACACTTACAACATAATGTATAAAAAATATTTTATTTTTCTTGAAAAAAACTTTTTTTTGATGTATAATCTTGATAAATTGAAATTGGGAGGTGAATGCAGTGCTTAATCCGTTTATGATGAAGCTGGATTTGCAGGAGGAACTGACCGAACAGCTTAATATTGAAGAGGTTTTCAGCTTTACAATCGGCGGTGTTAAGGTTGGCTTTGACGAAACGACTGTTGTATCGTGGATTATTATGGCGGTTCTTACTGTATTGGCTATAATTCTTACCCGCAATTTTAAAGTGACAGGCGAAATATCCAAGCGTCAGCTTATGGTAGAAATGCTTTATGAAAAGGCTGAGGGCTTTTTTAAAGGCATTATGGGTGAAAAGGTTGAACAGCATATCCCGTGGCTTATGAGTATGGCACTGTTTATAGGCACATCAAATATGATAGGTCTGTTTGGTTTTAAGCCGCCTACAAAAAGCATGCAGGTAACAGCTGCAATGGCAGTGACAAGTATTGTGCTTGTTGAATACTGTGCATTCAAGGATAAGGGCTTCGGCAAAAGAATGAAGGAGTTTACAAAGCCGATATGGATAATAACTCCTATCAATATTCTTGAGCTTTTCACAAAGCCGCTTTCACTTTGTATGCGACTTTTCGGTAATATAATTGCTGCCTTCACAATTATGGAGCTTATCAAGGCAGTTGTGCCTATGGTTGTTCCTGTTGTTTTGGGCTTGTACTTTGATATATTTGATGGTCTGTTGCAGGCATATATCTTTGTATTCCTTACAGCACTTTATATCAAAGAGGCAGTAGAGGACGAGGAAGAGCATAAGGCTAAAAAGAAGATTAAAAAGAATAAAAAAGTTAAAAAGCTTAGCGCTTAAAAATAAATAAACTATAATATTTAAGGAGATAATTATGGGATTAATTGCTATTGGTGCAGGTATTGCAGTATTGGTAGGTATTGGTGCAGGTATCGGTATTGGTATCGCAACAGGTAAAGCTGTTGAGGCTCAGGCACGTCAGCCTGAAATGGCAGGTAAAATTCAGACAACACTTATTCTTGGTGCTGCTCTTTCAGAGGCTACCGCTATTTATGGTCTTATCGGTGCCATTCTTATTATGGTATTGCTAAAATAAATGAATTCGGCAAATTCTGTATTTACGAAAGGAAACAGTTAAATGTTAAAGTTTGACTTTAATTTTCTCTGGACGATTATCAATCTTATTATTTTCTTTGTACTTATGAGAGTATTCCTTTTTAAGCCTATTAAGAAAACATTGGATAAACGTAAAGAGTTAATAGAACAGCAATTCAAAGATGCCGAGGATTCAAAGGATCAGGCAGATGATCTTAAGGCTCAGT
>JAIDVA010000366.1 GCA_029059925.1 Eubacterium sp.
ATTATGAGACTGACGAGGAAATCGTTGAGGGTGATTACGAGGTAATCATTTTAAAGGTAGTCAGCGAAGACGGCGAGGAATACCTTGCAGAAATTGAGGATGAAATTGAATTTGAACAGATTTCAGATATCCTTATGGCAAAGGTTGAAGAAAAGTATGATGTTGAATACTTTGAGCCTGAGCAGTAAATAATATTAACAATCTGCCCTTCTCGACAACCTTGGGCTTTAGTAACCCGAACACGTTTTAAAAGGGATTTATCTTCCGTGAAACGGGAATGCAGACCTCCCTATTATACACAGGACGCTGGGAGCACAAAGTGATCGGAGTAAAACCCACCTGCTTATGGATGCAGGTTATTCTCAGCTCGAGGCGGCTGGGTGGATTAAACAAAAATTAAGCATTACAGATTCATTTCTGTAATGCTTTTTTGTTATTATGTCAAATATATCCGATTGCCGTAAGAGTTATAAAGCAAGCCCTCCCGATCCCATTTTACATCAAAAAAGTAAATATACATATGATCATCAATAAAATAGATATCGTCAAGCAACCTGCCGTTCAAGCGGTCATCGTTATCAAGAAAAACAACATATCCATCTTTATCTATAAAACAGATAAGATATTCAAAACTTTCCTGTGTATCTACATTTATCAATGCGGCATGGTCATCACTAATCTGATAAACATTGCCCTCTCTGTCATAATAATTAATCTTTTGATTAAAGAAATACGCGTCGCCGTTTCGGTCATACTTAATAATATCATAATGATAAGTCATCATCGAATCGGAATTATTCATTGTCATTGTGCCGTAAATACCACTCACAGCAAACATAATAACTGCAATTACACTGAGAAATTTTGCCGATGACATAATATGTGCACTATTCTCAGGCATATCATCAGGATTGGAAAGCTTTTTCCTTTTGCAGCCATAGACTATGCCTGCTATTACAGGGAAGAAAAAAGTTAATATCACATAAGAGTCTTTTTTGATAATCCCTCTTGCAATGCAGTCCTTTGAAACTGCAATTGCCGCCAATATGTGAAAAATCAATAAAAATATAATATTAAAAGAAAAATCCATTATGACACCTTCTCAAGAGCATCATAACGGATTTTTTTATATTTGTCAATTACTCGCCGCGCATACCAAGAAGCTTTGCACTGCCTTCGAATGAAGCCTTGGAAAGCTTGATTGAATCGAAAATAGCAGACTCAATATCATCAGGAGTACAGCCAAGCTCTTTGCAATCATCGGTAGGAATGAACAGGTTCATACCCATAATATCTGCAAGACCTACAGGATCAATACCACCTTCAACATTACGCTTAGCATAGTCCTTTCTCATAACAAGACCAAATGCCTGGAATGTCCACTTAGGTACGTCAACAATCTTTCTGTCGGCAATACCATCCATTGCACGGTAAACAATCTTGAGGAACTGTCTCCAAGTCATATTGTAACAAGAAATACCATATGCTCTTGCGCCCTCAACTGTCTCAGCAGCACCAACGATTGCCTCACCAACCTGACGAACGGTAAGCATTGCTGTACCGCCTGCAGGGTACATTGTGAATGGCATTTTTTCAAATCTCTGAAGCTGTTCGATAAGGATTACCCATACAGGACGACGGCCCGGCTGAGTACCGAAAATATAAGGAAGCTCAAGAACACCTACACCCATATTCTCGTCAGCATACTTGAATGCAACCTCTTCCTGATCAACACGTGAACGGATATAAGGATGCTTTTCGCAAAGCTTCATATCAGGTCTTTGCTTAGCAAGCCAAGCGAAATATGAGCCGAGAACAACACATCTCTTAACACCGCACTTTTTAGCCATTGCGAGGTAGCGATCAACAGGATCAATATTAAACTTTTTGTAAGCATCATAAACCGGAGCAGGAAATTCAACTCTCTCGTCAACACCTGCAGCATAAACAAAAGCGTCCACTCCTGTCATTGCAGCCTCAAGCTGCTCATCGGTAAGCTCAAGGAAATTGCCGAACTCGATTTCCATTTCCTCAGGAATCGGAGCTCCTTCAGGAAGAGGAGGAAGAGCGATTGTCTTAACCTTATGTCCTCTGTCAATGAAAATCTGAGCAGCAGCAGATCCTAAAAGACCTGTACCACCAAAAATAAGTACGTTCATAACTTTACCCCCTGTTATGTTAAATTATACTAATAGATTATAACACCAATAAACATTTTCGTCAATACAATCTTTAGCAGTATTATTTAAAGCAATAGTAAGCTCAAAACATTATTGACACTAACTGCAAATATAAAGTATAATAAATTTATAGATTTAAATATAACTCAATTTAAGAAAGGATAAATTGTATGGGATTAATAAAAGCAGGTCTTGGTGCCTTTAATGGTACAATGGCTGATCAGTGGAAGGAATTTTTCTATTGCGAAGCTTTGGATAAAAGCATTTTGGTAAAAAGAGGCAGCAAGCAGATTACAGGCAGATCATCAAATACCAAAGGCAATGATAACATTATAACTAATGGTTCGGGTATTGCTGTTGCTGACGGACAATGTATGATTATCGTCGATCAGGGAAAAGTTGTTGAATTCTGTGCTGAACCGGGTGAATATACATATAATA